>WQUH01000281.1 GCA_009782165.1 Pseudomonadota bacterium
CGCCGACCTTGCCATTTCGTCATTCCGCGCGCAGCGAAGCGGAGACGCGGAATCCACACGCCGCCTGGATTCTGCGTCCTGCGACTTCGCGCAGGATGACTCCGCCTGACGGCTCCGCGCAGAATGACTTTTCTTGTATGACGTTTCCTCGCGTATTGAATGCCGATCCAACTATGCGATGGCATCGGCAACGGCATTATCTGCCGCGTCGTCTGACGAACCACTGCCGGCAGCGGTCCAGGTAGAGATACACCACCGGGGTGGTGAACAGGGTGAGCATCTGGCTGACGATCAGGCCGCCGATGATGGAAACGCCCAGCGGCCGCCGCAGCTCCGAACCCGAGCCGACGGCCAGGGCCAGCGGCAGCGCGCCCAGCAGCGCGGCCATGGTGGTCATCATGATCGGCCGGAAGCGTTGCAGGCAGGCTTGCAGGATGGCCTCCTCCGGTTCTTTCCCGTCCCGCCGCTCGGCCTCCAGGGCAAAGTCCACCATCATGATCCCGTTCTTTTTCACCAGGCCGATGAGCAGAATGATGCCGATGATCGCGATGATCGACAGATCCATCTTGAGCAGGAGCAGCGCCAGCAGCGCCCCCACGCCCGCCGAGGGCAGGGTGGAGATGATGGTGATCGGATGGATGGTGCTCTCGTACAGCATGCCGAGCACGATGTACACCGCCGCCAGCGCGGCCAGGATGAGCAGCGGCTGGCTCTTGAGCGCGTCCTGGAAGGCTTGGGCCGTGCCCATGAAGGTGCCCTGGATGCTCTGGGGGAGGTGGATGTCGTTGGCGGCGCGCTGGATGATCTCCACCGCCTGGCCAAGCGCCACGCCGGGGGCCAGGTTGAAGGAGATGGTCACCGAGGGGAACTGGCCCTGATGGTTGACCGCCAGCGAGGCCGGGGCGCTCTCGTAGCGGGCGATGGTCGAAAGCGGCGTCATGCCGCCGGATGCGGTGGGGAGAAAGATGTCCTTCAGCGATTCCGGGCTCTGCCAGTACTGCGGGGCCACCTCCATCACCACGTGGTACTGGTTGAGCAGGGTGTAGGTGATGGAGACCTGGCTTTGGCCGAAGGCGGCGGCCAGGGTGCTGTCGATGAGTTTGGGCGTGATCCCCAGGCGCGCCGCGGTGGGCCGGTCGATGACCAGGGTGGTTTGCAGGCCGCTGTTCTGCTGGTCGCTGTTGACGTCGGCGAGCTGGGGCAGCGAGCGCAGCTTGGCCAGAAGGCGCGGGGCCCAGAGGTTGACCTCCTGAAAGGTCTCGCCCTTGAGGGTGTACTGGTAGAGGGCATTGCCCATTCTGCCGCCGACGCGCAACTCCTGCGCCACCTGAAGAAAGGTCGGCGCGCCGGGCACCTGGGCCAGCTTGCCCCGCAGTCGGCCGATGACCTGGTCGGCGGTGGCGGTGCGCCGGTCAAAGGGTTTGAGGGCGATGAACATGCGGGCCACGTTGGTGGTCGAGCCTCCGCCGCCGCCGGTGAAGCCGACCACGTGTTCCACGTCCGGATCGTTTTTGACGATCTCCACCACCTGCCTCAGTTTCTGCGACATGGCCTGGAAGGAGATGTTCTGGGCGGCCTGGATCGCACCCATCAGGCGGCCGGTATCCTGCTGGGGAAAAAATCCCTTGGGCACCGTGACCCAGAGCAGGACATTGATGGCAAGCGTGGCGATGGTCAGGCCCAGCATCAGCCGCCGGTGGGCGAGTGCCCAGCGGACCCCCCGTTCGTAGCCGGCATGCAGCAGGTCGAAAAAGCGGCCGATGGCCCGGTAGAGGCGGCCGTGCTTTTCCTCGCGGGGAGGCCGCAGCAGCGCGGCGCACAGCATGGGCGTCGAGGTGAGCGACAGAACCAGGGAGGTGAGAATCGCCGCGGAAAGCGTGACCGCGAATTCCCGGAACAGCCTGCCCACCATGCCGCCCATGAGCAGAAGCGGCAGGAACACCGCCACCAGGGAGAGGCTCATGGAGATCACCGTGAAGCTGATCTCTTTCGCGCCCTTCATCGCGGCCTCAAAGGGCGTCTCGCCCCGTTCCATGTGGCGGGTGATGTTCTCCAGCACGACGATGGCGTCGTCCACCACAAAACCCGTGCCGATGGTCAGGGCCATGAGCGAGAGGTTGTTTAAGCTGTAGCCCAACAGGTACATGACGGCAAAGGTGCCGACCAGCGAGGCCACGACGGCCACGCCGGGAATGATCGTGGCCCTGGCCGAGCGCAGGAAAAAAAACACCACCAGCACCACCAGGATGCAGGAGATGACCAGCGACATCTCCACATCGCGCAGCGACGCCCGGATGGGCGGGGTGCGGTCCACCACCACCGAGAACTGCGTGCCCTGGGGCAACTGCGCCTCCAACTGCGGCACGAGCTTGATCACATTGTCCACGGTCTTGATGATGTTGGCCCCGGGCTGACGGAAGACGATCACCATGATGGCCGGTTTCGCATCCACCAGGCCCAGGGTGCGCACGTCCTCCACCGAGTCCCTGACCTCGCCCACATCCGGGAGCCTCACCGCCGCCCCGTTGCGGTAGGCCACAACCACCGATTGGTATTCGGCCGCCTTGCGCAACTGGTCGTTGGTGTCGATCTCCAGGGACCGGCCCCCGTCGGTCAGTTGCCCCTTGGGCCGGTTGGCGTTGGTGGCCTGGAGCGCGCCGCGCACATCCTCCAGGCTGATGCCGTAGTGGCTGAGCGCCGTGGGGTTGAGCTCCACCCGGACGGCGGGCAGCGCGCCGCCGCCGACAAACACCTGGCCCACGCCGTCCACCTGGGAGAGCTTCTGTTGCAGGATGGTGGAGGCCGCATCGTACATCTTCTCGCGGGGCACGGTGTCGGAGGTCAGCGCCAGGATGAGCACCGGGGCATCGGCCGGGTTGGACTTGCGGTAGCCGGGGTTGTTCGGCATGGGGGGCAACTGGCTTCTGGCCGCGTTGATCGCGGCCTGCACGTCGCGGGCCGCGCCGTTGATGTCGCGGTTCAGATCGAACTGGAGGGTGATGCTCGTGCCCCCGCGGGTGTTGGTGGAGGTCATCTCCGTCACCCCGGCGATCCGGCCGAGTTGCCGCTCCAGGGGGGCGGCAACCGAGGTGGCCATGGTCTCGGGATCGGCGCCGGGCAGGCCCGCATTGACGCCGATGGTGGGGAAATCGACCTGGGGCAGCGGCGAGACCGGCAGAAGTTCAAAGGCGACGATCCCGGTCAGGACCAGGCCGATGGTCAGCAAAGTGGTGGCCACCGGCCGTTTGATGAAGATGCCGGGGAAATTCATGGGGCCGGCTTGTCCGCCCGAACCGCCTGCGCGTGCCGGCCGGTCTGGAAACGGTGGGCCAGTCGGTCAAAGGCCAGATAGATGACCGGCGTGGTGTAGAGGGTGAGCACCTGGCTGACGATCAGACCGCCGATGATGGAGACGCCCAGCGGCCGCCGCAGCTCCGAACCCACGCCCATGCCGAGCGCCAGGGGGAGCGCCCCCAGCAGTGCGGCCATGGTGGTCATCATGATGGGCCGGAAGCGCAGCAGACAGGCCTGGTAGATGGCCTCCTCCGGCGCCTTGCCCTCGATGCGCTCGGCCTCGAGGGCGAAGTCCACCATCATGATCCCGTTTTTCTTGACAATGCCGATCAGGAGGATGATGCCGATGATGGCCAGCACGTCCAGTTCCATGCCGAAGAGGATGAGCGACAGCAGCGCGCCGACGCCCGCCGAGGGCAGGGTGGAGAGAATGGTCACCGGGTGGATGTAGCTCTCGTAGAGCACGCCGAGCACGATGTACACGGTGATGAGCGCCGCCAGGATCAGCAGGGCCTCGTTGGCGAGCGAGGCCATGAAGGCCCTGGCCGTGCCCTGGAAGTCACCCTGGATGCTGGCGGGCAGCCCGATGGCCTTGGCGGTCTCGTCGATGGCGTCCACCGCCGCCCCCAGGGAATGGCCGGGGGCCACGTCAAAGGAGACGGTGGTCACCGGGAACTGCCCCTGGCGGTTGATGACCAGCGGCCCGGTGGTCTCGTCGATCCGGGCGATGGTGGACAGCGGCGTGGCCGCGCCGCCAGCGGTGCGCAGATAGAGCGAGTCGAGGGCGGCGGCGCTTTCCCGGAACGAGGGCAGCGCGGCCAGCACCACCCGGTACTGGTTCAGTTCGGTGAAGATGGTCGAGACCTGGCGCTGGCCAAAGGCGTCGTAGAGGGCATCGTCCACCTGCTGCGGGGTGATCCCCAGGCGCGAGGCCGTGGCCCGGTCGATGGTGATCATCACCCTGGGGGCGCGGTCCAGCAGATCGCTGGACACATGCGCCACCTCGGGTCGCTGCCGCAGGGCGTCGACAAAGGCGGGCGCCCAGATCCCCAGTTCTTCGGGGTTGGGATCCTGGAGGGTGTACTGGTACTGGGTGCGGCTGAGGTGGGTGTCCACGGTGAGATCCTGGGCCGGCTGCATGTGCAGGCCGATGCCGTGTACCGCGCTCAAACTCCGCGACAGCCGGGCCATCACGGCGGTGGCCTTCTCCTTGCGCTCTTTGAGCGGCTTGAGATTGATCTGGATGCGGCCGCCGGAGAGCGCGACATTGGTGCCGTCCACCCCGATGAAGGAGGAGAGGCTTGCCACCGCCGGATCCTTGAGGATCACCTCGGTCAGGGCCTGCTGCAAGTCCACCATGGCCGGGAACGAGACCGACTGCGGCGCTTCGGAGAGCCCCACGATCACGCCGGTGTCCTGCACCGGAAAAAAGCCCTTGGGCGTCCAGATGTAGAGCGCCGCCGTCAGCGCCAGGGTGCTGACGGCCACCAGCAGGGTCAGCCCCTGATGGCGCAGCACCCAGCGCAGGCTGGTGGCGTAGCGCGCGATCACCCAGTCGAAGCCGCGCTGGCTGGCCCGGTGGAAGCGGCCTTCCTGTTCAGGGGGAATGTGCCTGAGGATCCGGGCGCACATCATGGGGGTCAGGGTCAACGACACCCCGGCCGAGATGAGAATGGCCACCCCCAAAGTGATGGCGAACTCCCGGAAGAGCCGGCCCACCACATCGCTCATGAACAGCAGCGGGATCAGCACCGCAATCAGGGACACGGTGAGCGACAGGATGGTGAAGCCGATCTGTTTGGCCCCCTTCAGCGCGGCCTGCATCGGCGGCTCGCCCATCTCCACGTAGCGGGCCACGTTTTCGATCATGACAATGGCGTCGTCCACCACAAAGCCGGTGGAGATGGTGAGCGCCATCAGGGAGAGGTTGTTGAGGCTGAACCCCAGAAAGTACATGACCCCGAAGGTGCCGACCAGGGAGAGCGGCACGGCCACGCTCGGAATGGTGGTGGCCGGGAGGTTGCGCAAAAAGAGGTAGATGACCATCACCACCAGGACCACGGCCAGCATCAGCTCGAACTGCACGTCCTCCACCGAGGCGCGGATGGTGGTGGTGCGGTCGGTGAGCACGACGACGTCCACGGCCGGCGGCAGGGCGCTCTTGAGCTGCGGCAGCAGTTTCTGGATGCGGTCGACCACCTCGATGACGTTGGCGCCCGGCTGGCGCTGGATGTTCATGATCACCGCCGGGGTGGTGTTCGACCAGGCCGCCTGACGCTCGTCCTCGGCCGCGTCGATCACCTCGGCCACATCCTTTAAGGTCACGGCGGCGCCGTTGCGGTAGGCGACGACCAGGGATCGATACTCCTGGCTGGTGAACAACTGGTCGTTGGCGCCGATGATGGAGGATTGATGCGGGCCGTCGAAGCCGCCCTTGGCCTGGTTGACGTTGGCCGCGCCGATGGCGGCGCGCAGGTCCGCCAGGGTCAGGCCGTAGGCGGCCAGCGCCGCCGGATTGGCATGCACCCGGACCGCCGGCCGCTGGCCGCCGGACAGGCTGACCAGGCCCACGCCCGGCAACTGCGATATTTTCTGGGCAAAGCGGGTATCGGCCAGATCCTCCACCTTGGGCAGCGGCAGGGACGAGGAGGTCAGCGCCAGGGTCAGGATGGGCGCGTCGGCGGGGTTCACCTTGCTGTAGACCGGCGGGGTGGGCAGGTCTTTGGGCAGGTAGGTGAAGGAGGTGTTGATCGCCGCCTGCACCTCCTGCTCGGCCACATCGAGGCTGAGTTCCAGGGTGAACTGCAGGGTGATGATCGAGGAGCCGCTGGAACTCTGCGAGCTCATCTGCACCAGCCCCGGCATCTGGCCGAACTGGCGCTCCAGGGGCGCGGTGACCGAGGAGGCCATCACCTCGGGGCTGGCCCCCGGATAAAAGGTGCGCACCTGAATGGTGGGGTAGTCCACCTGGGGGAGCGCGGCCACCGGCAACTGCCTGTAGGCCGCCAGGCCCGCCAGCAGAATGGCGACCATCAGCAGCGTGGTGGCGACCGGCCGCTGGATGAAGGGGCTGGAAATGCTCATGCGCCGCCCTGGCGGGCCTTGGTTCCGCTCTTGTGGCCCGCGCCGCCGTCCTTGCCCGGCTGTTCAGGCGCGCCGGGCCTGGTCTCGCCGCCCGCGCCGCCGCCATCCCGGCCCTTGCCGTTTTCGCCCTTGACGCTCACCGGCGCGCCGTCGCGCAGCTTGTCGCCGCCTTCGATCACCACGCTCTCGCCGGCGGCAAGGCCGGAGCGGATCACCGTCACCCCGCCGACGCTGGCCCCCGGCTCCACCTGTCTGGCCTCGACCGTGTCGTCTTCTTTCACCACATAGACCAGGGCCGAGGTTCCCTGCCCGCGCTGCACGGCGGCGGCGGGCACGGTCAGGGCGTCTTTGATGGTTTCCGCCATGATCCTGGCATTGACGAACTGGTTGGGAAACAGCTCCAAGCCCCTGTTGTCGAACTGCGCCTTGAGCCTGATGGTGCCGGTGCTCTGGTCGATCTGGTTGTCGATGCTCGTAAGGGTGCCCTGAGCCAGCCGGACCCGCTGTTCGCGGTCATACGCCTCGACCGCGGGTTGCTCGCCCGCCGCCATCTTGCGCATGACGCCGGGCAGGCTGTCCTCGGGGATGGTGAAGATCACGGCAATGGGCTGCACCTGGGTGATGACCGCCAGCACCTGGTTGGACGCCTGGACCATGTTGCCCGGATCGACCGGGCGCAGGCCCACGCGGCCGGTGAGCGGGGCGGCGATGCGGCAGTAGCCGACCTGGAGCCTGGCATTGTCCACCTGCCCCTGGTCGGACTTGACCGCGCCTTCGAGCTGGCGGACCAGGGCCGCCTGGGTGTCCAGTTGCTGCTGCGGGATGGCGTTGATCCGGATCAGTTCCTGATAGCGTTTGAGGTCCAGGCGGGCATTGACCAACTGGGCCTCGTCGCGGGCCAACTGCCCCTGAAACTGTTCCAGTTGCGCCTTGAAGGGCCGCTCGTCGATGACGGCCAGCAGGTCGCCCTCATGCACCACCTGGCCTTCCTTGTAGTGGACGGCCATCAACTGCCCGTCCACCCGGCTCTTCACCGCAACCGCATGCAGGGGCACGACCGTGCCGAGCCCCGAAAGCGAAAGGGCGACATCCCGGACCTCGACCTGGGCCGAGGTGACGCTGGTCTTCAGAACCTTGGGCTTTTTGTCTTCGGCCGCGCCCCTGCCTCCTCCTCCCCGGAGGAACCACCAGACTCCCGCCGCCAGCAGCACCAGCGCGACCAGGAGGATCAGTTTGGCAGAGCCGCCGGTGGGGCGCGGCGCGTTTTCGTTCGGATTGACCAGCGTAGGGTGCGACATCGGTATTCCTGTGTGGGCTTTGGTTATCCGCATGCAAAAAAGTGTACAGTTTGTACTCCCTTTTCGCCGGCCTCACAAGGGACTTTGCGGCCCGGAGTTCTCCCGTCATCCCGTGCGCAGCGCGGCTTACGGGCGTACCCGGCCGAATCCCCAGGCAAAGGAGGCCCTGGTCCAGCCGCCGCCGCCGACCCGCACGCCGGCGAACATGGTTTCGGCCATCTTGGTCGAGCCCATGATGCGGGCCACCTCGATCATCAGCTCGCTGTCGGCGACCAGACGTTCCACCGACTCCCCCGGATAGCCCGCCCAGTATTTGAGGTCGTGCCGGAAGCAGGCCGGGTAGAGATCGTAGCCTTGCCACTTGTTGAACCACAGGGAACAGCCGTCGGATTTGAACGGCCGGGCGGGCGGATCCTTGGCGATCTTCGCCCACAAAGCGTCAAGGCCGAAGCGGGCGCAGATCTTCTCGATCTGTTCGAGCGGCACAATGACGTTGCGGGCGGGCAGGGCCGTTGCTCCGGCGGCATCGTTGCCGGCCTCGTTCGCCCAGGCTTGGTTTGGTTCGGTCAGGCCGGCGGGAAGCACCGGGGACAGGATGGCAAGGGCCGCGGCAAAGCCAAGAATCAGGAGCCTGAACGGTATCGGCGCGGCCATCGGTTGTCGCGATCCGCCCGGAGGATTTTCGGCCCTTTGCGGCCACAGCGCGCTGCGGCCCAGGCGGCCGCGAAGATCCTTGAGGTGGTCGAACGGCGCAACGAGCTTGCGGGCGGACAGGTTCATGCTGGCTCTCCTTGGCCGGGGCGGCGGCCAGTGGACGGATTGACTGGCGGATTGGTTGCGGGCGGCGGAAAGGGCAGGGGCAGTTGGCGGATCCGCCTGCGCCGCGCCTCCTTCTCGTCGCACAGGTTGGCGACCGTGACCCCGAGCAGACGGACG
>WQUH01000282.1 GCA_009782165.1 Pseudomonadota bacterium
GCCGATACCCTGCGCGAAGACTGCGTGATCATTCAGGAACCCAAGATGGAAGGCCGGCAGCTCGTTATGTTCGTTGGTCCGAAAGGCTGAGATGTCAGGAGCTTTTTTGTATCCAATCCACCCAAGCCGGCGATGAGCGCCGGGACGATAGAGGGAGTTCAACCATGCCGAAAATGAAAACCAACCGAGGGGCTGCCAAGCGGTTCAGGCTGACCGGGAGCGGCCGCATCCGTCGCAACAAGGCGTATTCCTCACATATTCTGACCAAGAAATCGACCAAACGCAAACGGAACCTGCGCCAGTCCACCCTGATCGCCGATGTCGATCAGAGGGCGGTCCGGCGGATGCTGCCGTACGTGTAACCGGAACGTATCCAACCAGATAGGTCCATCGTCCAGCTTTGGACTGATTGGCAATCGATCAGCATGAACGGAGGAAAAGATGCCTCGAGTGACCCGCGGCTTTAAAGCGCGCCGCAGAAGAAATAAAGTGTTGAGCCTGGCCAAAGGCTATCGCGGCGGCAAACACCGCCTGTTCAAATCCGCCGTGGAGGCGGTCGATCGCGCCCTGTGCTACGCCTACCGCGACCGGCGCGTGAAAAAACGCGAGTTCCGCCAGTTGTGGATCGCCCGGATCAACGCGGCCGCCAAGCAGAACGGCACGAGCTACAGCCGGCTGATCAACGGGCTGGCCAAAAATTCGATCGAGCTGGACCGCAAGGTTCTGTCCAATCTCGCCATTGTCGATCCCAGCGCCTTTTCCGCGGTGGTCCAGGCGGCAAGCCGGGCGAACTGACATGGAACAGGAGCTGCTCAGGCTCAAACAGGAGGCGGAATCTGCCCTGGTCCAGGCGGGCGACGCCGACCAACTGGAGGCAGTCCGGGTTCGGTTTCTCGGCCGCAAGGGCGGGCTGCTGACCGGCATCCTGCGCCAGTTGGGCCAGGTCGCGCCAGAGGACCGGCCCCGGCTCGGACAGTTGGCCAACGACATCAAGCTGGATCTGGAAGCGCGCCTTGACGAGAAGAAAACCCAACTGACCGCCGCCCTGGCCGATACCGCCGCCGGCGGAACCGACTACAGCCTGCCGGGCCGCTATCTGCCCTTTGGCAAGCTGCATCCCATCACCCAGGTGATGGACGAGATCTGCGCCATTTTCGAGGGGCTGGGGTTTGCCGTGGCGGAAGGCCCCGATGTCGAAACCGACTTCTACAACTTCGAAGCGCTCAACATCCCCAAGCATCACCCGGCCCGCGACATGCACGACACCTTTTATGTCACGGATTCGATCCTGCTCCGCACCCACACCTCGCCGATGCAGGCGCGGATCATGGAGCGCCAGGATCCGCCCGTGCGGTATGTGGTGCCGGGCAAGGTCTACCGGTGCGATTCCGACATCACCCACACCCCCATGTTTCACCAGGTGGAGGGGCTGCTGGTGGACCGGCGGGTGTCCTTTGCCGATCTCAAGGGCGTGCTGACCAGCTTCACCCACCGGATATTCGAGCGGGAATTGGCCCTGCGTTTCCGGCCCAGTTATTTTCCCTTCACCGAACCGAGCGCCGAAGTGGATGTCGCCTGCGTCATCTGCGGCGGCAGCGGTTGCCGGGTGTGCAAACAGACCGGCTGGCTGGAGATCCTGGGCTCGGGCCTCATCGATCCGGAGGTGCTGAAGATGGTCGGCTACGATCCGGAGGCCTATTCCGGCTTTGCCTTTGGCATGGGCGTCGAGCGGATCGCCATGCTGAAGTACGGGATCGACGACATCCGGCTGTACTACGAAAACGATCTCCGGTTTCTTTCCCAGTTCTAAAGCCGGCTCAGGCGTTTTTTTTATCAATGCGCCCTGACGGCTTTTGGGTCTTGGACGAGGGCAATCAGCGACACGATGTCCCGGAACGGTTCCCCTGGATGAACCGTTTTTTTTTAATGAGTTTGTGCGATGCGCGCCCTGCGGCAGGCGCCGCCGCTGAACCCCACATCATTTCCTTGCAGGGATGAAGTCATGAAATTCACCTTGAGCTGGCTCAACCAATTCATTGCCACCGATGGACTCAGCGCGGCCCAACTGGCCGACCGGCTGACCATGCTGGGGCTTGAGGTGGACAGCCTTACCCCGCTGTTCGCCGATCTGGAGGCAGTGGTCACCGCGCGGGTCAAAACGGTCGACAAACACCCCGATGCCGATGCCCTGACCGTCTGCACCGTCGATGCGGGAGGGGCGGAACCAATCCAGGTCGTCTGCGGCGCTCCCAATGTCCGGCCGGGCATGGTCACCGCCATTGCCCTGCCCGGCGTCCGGCTGCCGGATGGGACCAAAATCAAAAAATCCAAGATGCGGGGAGTGGTCTCCGCCGGGATGCTCTGTTCGGCGCGTGAACTCGGGCTCAGCACCGATCATCGGGGATTGATCGAGCTGGACGGCCAACTGGCGGCTGGCATGCCCCTGGTGGATGCCTTGGGCCTGCGCGACACCGTGATCGAGGTCGACCTGACCCCCAACCGGGCGGACTGCGCCAGCGTGCGCGGCATTGCCCGCGAGGTCGGCGGCTTTGTCCAGGCCGCGCTCAAACCGCTGGTTGCAACAGTCACCCCGCTGACCGGCCGCGACACCGGATTTGAAGTGCTAATTGAAGAACCGGATTTATGTCCCCGATACACGGCGCGAAAATTGACCAACGTCTCCATCGGTCCTTCGCCGCTCTGGTTGCAGCAACGGTTGCACGCCGTTGGCATGCGGCCGATCAATGTGATTGTCGACATCACCAACTACGTGATGCTCGAAAGCGGTCAGCCGCTGCACGCCTTTGATTTCGACACCCTGCGCGGACCCAGGATCGTGGTCCGGCTGCCCTGGGCCAACGAGACCAGTCTGACCACCTTGGATGGCAGCGTGCGCCAGTTGGACCCGGAGATGCTGTTGATCTGCGACGCCGAACGGCCGGTGGCGGTGGCCGGGGTCATGGGCGGTCTCGATACGGAAATCACCGATGCCACCACCACCATTCTGCTTGAATCGGCCTGCTTCAACCCGATCTCCATCCGGCGGACCGCCCGGAAGCTGGGCAT
>WQUH01000283.1 GCA_009782165.1 Pseudomonadota bacterium
GGGTTGGATCGACTCATGTGCCATTGGACTCTTCCTCATGAATAAAACGGGTGGCCTGGGCAGACAGTTCGGCCACGGTTGTCTCGATGGCCCGTCCCTGTTCGACCAGGGTGATGGGGGTGGCGTCGTGTTGCAGGCCCAGGATCTGAAAGCCCGCCTCCTTGGCCCTGATGCGGCCAAGCAGCCGCAGGGTCAGCCCCCGGAAAACCGGATTGGCATGGGTGAGCACCGGGAACAGGGCGTAAAAGGGCAGGTTGCGAATCAGATCGGGCCGGGTGGCGGCAATTTCGCCCAAGCCCCAAAGCACGGCCTCGCGGGTTCCCGGATCGCCCATGAAATTGAACAGGTGCCGGGTAAAGGCCCCGTATATATCGGGCCGGGCGGCGATGATCGCGCCGATGGCCTCGACCATCCCCCAGGAAGTCGCCGCCGAATCGGAGCAGGCCTCGAACAACCGGTGGAGCAGATCCGCCACCGGGCCGGGCTCGCGGGCCGACACCCGGCCGCACACCTGACCCAGCACCCAGGCGATGCGATAGCGCATCCCGGCATCGGGTTCGTACAGCAGCCGCTGCAGATAGCGCAGCACTTTGCGGTCATCGCCATAGAGCGCCGCCAGCCCGTCGATATCGCCGCGCAGGGCCATCTCCTTGACCACCGCCTTGTCTGCCCGTTTCTTAATCCGTTGGCCGGCGCGGGGCGGCTCCTCGGCCGGAGGGGCGGCCGGTGGCGCTTCGCTGTCCCCGCCCTTCGCGGTCGGCGGCGGAGCTGACTGGGCCGCCGCCTTGCGCTCGAAGCGCTTGACCAACTCGGCCATCTCCTTGTGCAGACGGACAAAATAGAGCACGCCGCGCACGGCCCGGCCATCGAGATTCCGTTTGGCCACCACCTGATGGGTCACCTCGTCGTAATCCTCGATCGTGCCGGTCAGGTAATCGTCCTCGGGAATCAGATCCCAGGCGAGATCCCATTGATCGTTGCAGGCGCTGACCAGACACTCGACCATGGCCGCGCCGATGTTGTGGCCGGTGGTATCGCTGACATAGACCGCCCCGCACTCGCAGGTTCCCATGGGAAATTCACGCATCTTGCGCTGGATGCCCTCGGTCGGACGGCCGATGTCCATGCCGCAAAACGGACACCAGGGTTTGACGATCGCTTCCGCCTTGCCGCCCATGACGCCTATGCCAGTTTCGCCTTCAGGGCATCGACGAAGCGGGGATCGACGCTGTAGCCAAGCTCTTTGGCCTTTTCCATGTTGCGCTGGGCCTCCTGATACTCGCCGCTGAAATAGAGGGCGACCGCCAGATTGTTGCGCGCCATCGGCGAATCGGGCTCCAGGGTGACGGCCTGGCGGGCCGCATCCACGGCCTTGACGTCTTCCTCGATCATGGTGTAGGCCGAGGTCAGGTTGAGCCAGGCGGTGATCAGCTTGGGGTCGATCTGCACCGCCCTGGCATAGCAGGCGATGGCCTGGTCGACCTCGCCCCGGTGCTGGTTGATCAGGCCGATGTTGACATGGGCCTCGGCCATGTCCGGACTGATGGCCAGGGCCCGCCGGTTCAGTTCCAGGGCCCGGTCGGTCTCGCCGCGATCAAAAAAGATGGCGCCAAGGTTGATCATCGATTCCATGGACTGGTTGTCCAACTCGATGGCCTTCTCCAACTGGGCGATGGCCTCGTCGATTCTTCCCGCCTGCCGGTAGACCAGACCGAGATGGTGCCGGGCCATGACATTGTTCGGCTTCTCGGCCACCACCTTTGCCAGTTCATCGATCACTGCCCCAAGATCGGCAGCTTTGGGTGTTGCTGTCATATCCACAACCTTTCTCTATGGGCGCCACGACCAACCTGTGCCGGCACATTCCGGCAAGCCGGCGAACGCCAACCTGTGAAAAGATATACTATAGGGACGAACGGCGCGCAGGCAAGGGCGCATCTCATGCCGCGGGCTGCCGCTGATAGGCGATCAACCGTTTTTGCTGTTCCTTGGCCAGCACCTTGCGCGCCACTTCAATGTCCCGGCGAATCTGCCGGATCAGGGCGTCGACGTCCTTGAAGGCGATCTCGCCGCGCAGATGGGTCAGCAGGTTGATCTTCAGGGGCCGGCCGTAGATATCGGCATTGAAATCGAAAATATGGGTTTCCGCCACCAGGCTCGTATCGCCGAAGGTGGGGTTGATGCCGATATTGGAAACGCCGCCGTACTGCCTGCCGTCATAGAGCACCTGGGTCACGTACACCCCGCGTTTCGGACAGAGATCCTCCTCCGAAAGGTACAGATTGGCGGTGGGAAACCCGAGCAGCTTGCCGCCGCGCTGGCGTCCCCACTGCACATCGCCGCGGATCTGATACCATCGGCCGAGCAGCCGGCGGACATCCCCCATCTTGCCGGCAGCCACCAGTTCTCTGATCCGGCTGCTGGACACCAGCATGCTGTGCTCGTAATGGGCGGGCATCACCATCACCGTGAACCCTTTTTCCTCGCCCTGCCGCTGCAAAAAAGCGGCATCGCCCTGGCGTCCCTTGCCCATGGCGTAATCATAGCCGACCACCAGGTCGCGCATGCCCAGCCGGCCGAGCAGCACCTTGTCCACAAATTCGACTGCCGTGGTCATCGCCATCTCGCGGGTAAAGGGGATGATGACCAGGGCATCGATCCCGGCCCGGCCGATCAGCTCGATCTTCTGGGGAGTCGTGGAAATCAGCCGGATACCCTGCGGACTCAGCACCTTGAGCGGATGCGGATCAAAGGTGACGGCAACGCTGGTCCCCTTGTTCTGCCGGGCGCGGGTCACCACCAGGTCGAACAGCATCTGGTGGCCGAGATGCACGCCGTCGAAGTTGCCGATGGTGATGTGCGCCCGGGCAAAGGGCGCGGCGATCGCATTGAGGTCGGTGAATATGTCCATGAAAGCTCCGCCGGATTGCAGCGGACTCGTTGTCTGACAAACAGTGCATTCCCCATGACCGGGGATTCCCTCGTCATCGGGAAAAGGGGATATGTACCTCAAATCGGGAAAACACGCAAACAGTTCATGCCGCACGGCGAACAGGAGCAGG
>WQUH01000284.1 GCA_009782165.1 Pseudomonadota bacterium
CTGACGCTGGCCCAGGCCCTGGCGCAATACGACATCATGCGGCCCGGGGCCGCCGAGGCGGCGAGGATGCTGTACCGCAGCGCTCCGGGCGGAGGACGCAATCTGGTCATGGGGTCGCAGCAGACTTTCTTCCCCGAACTGGACACCGACCGCGCCGCGGGCTGCATCCGCGACATCGCCCACGCCTATTCCCAGGACGGCGGTCTGGCGGTCCTGTACGGCAATATCGCCGAGAAGGGGTGTATCGTCAAGACTGCCGGGGTCGATGCCTCGATCCTTCATTTCACCGGTCGTGCCAAAGTGTACCACTCCCAGGAGGAGGCCTGCGAGGCCATCCTGGGCGACGCCGTCCAGGCCGGCGACGTGGTCTGCATCCTCTACGAGGGCCCCAAAGGGGGGCCGGGGATGCAGGAGATGCTCTATCCCACCTCGTATCTCAAATCGCGGCATCTGGGCGCCGCCTGTGCCCTGGTGACCGACGGCCGTTTTTCCGGCGGCACCTCCGGCTTGTCCATCGGCCATGTCTCCCCCGAGGCGGCCGGCGGCGGGGCCATCGGTCTGGTGCGCGAGGGCGACCGCATCGACATCGATATCCCGCGGCGCACCATTTCGCTCCTGGTCAGCGACGAAGAGCTGGCTGCCCGCCGCCGCGAGGAGGAAGCCCGAGGCGTCTCGGCCTTTACTCCCAAGCGGGACCGCGCGGTCAGCACAGCCCTGCGGGCCTATGCCCGCTTTGCCGCCTCCGCCGACCAGGGCGCGGTCCGGCTGCTCGACATCTGATCGGATTGGTGCCGACAGGTTCCGGCGGCGGGTGGATTCTGCCGGACCTGTCAGCCCGCCTGGCAACGAGTGGCTGTCCGGAAGGAATACAATCCGCCCGGCGGGATTTCGTATCTGTCCGCAAGGCGCACGGATAAACGGGGTTGACTGCGGAACCAGAGCGCAGGGCGCGGAACGCGCCCCGGCCAAAAGATGCGGGCGGTCCACGCACGGCCTTGCCGGGCCCGTGCGTGGATAAGGGCGGGCCGTTGAGACTACAGCTTGACGACGTTTTCGGCAGCCGGCCCCTTGGCGCCGCTGACGACCTCGAATTTCACCCGGTCCCCCTCCTTCAGGGATTTGAATCCTTGGCCCTGGACCGCGGAATAGTGGACAAAGACATCCTTGCCGCCATCCTGTTGGATAAAGCCGAACCCTTTGGAATCATTAAACCATTTTACCGTTCCTTCTGCCATAGCCGTTCCTCCTTGTGTCAACGACCTTACTCTGACCTGGGTTGCAGGTCATCTTTGCAGTGCGGGTTCAGCCGACCGATATGCGGGGCGATTGCAGGAAAAGCGTCCTGCGCCCATATCGGTACGGTACAACCCTGAGAAAACCGTGTAGTTCCCTCGGTGCAGCCGGTCCCTGTCCGTGGCCCGCAATTTTTTTGGCGGCGCGCATACCCGAGGTGTTGACAACGCACAGCGGGAGGGCCGGAAAAGGCGGCCGCTTCGGGGGCATGAGATACGGGAAGACCGAGGAACATGATGTTCATTCAGAGAATGTACAGGAAGGTATCGGTACAGCAGACAAAAGGGGGGAGTCCGACCGCGGATGGAACCAAAAGAGACAGAGGATACACACAATGAACCACAGAGAGCCGAACAGTTCTGCCGATGAAGGATAACTACATTTCAAGAATTTTTCTACCGCAAACTCCCTTGAAATGCCAGATGTTTTTTGGGCCGTTTCGGTTTTTCCCCTCTCCCCGTGCCGGCTTCCGCGCGGGCGATCAGACCGCCGCCATTTCCTTGAGCAGAGGGAATCCCATCGCCTCCCGTTGCTCGACGTAGCGCTGCGCCACCTGGCGGGCAATGGAGCGGATCCGGCCGATGTACCGGGTGCGCTCGGCCACGCTGATGGCCTTGCGGGCATCGAGCAGGTTGAAGGTGTGGGAGCATTTGAGGCAATAGTCGTATCCCGGCAGAATCAGATTTTTTTCGATCAGTTTCAGGGCCTCGCGCTCGTAGGTGTCGAAGGCGTGAAACAGCTCGGCGACATTGGCCTCCTCGAAGTTGAAGGTGGAAAATTCCTTCTCGGCCTGGTGGAAGATCTCGCCGTAGGTCACCTCTTTGTTCCAGGCGATGTCGTACACCGAATCCACCTTCTGGAGATACATGGCGATCCGTTCCAGGCCGTAGGTGATCTCGGCGGTGACAGGTTTGAGGTCAATGGAGCCGGCCTGCTGGAAATAGGTGAACTGGGTGATCTCCATGCCGTCGAGCCAGACTTCCCAGCCGAGGCCCCAGGCCCCCAGGGTGGGCGACTCCCAGTCGTCCTCGACGAAACGGATGTCGTGCTCCAGCAGGTTGAGGCCGAATTTCTCCAGACTTTCCAGGTACATGGCCTGCACATCCGCTGGCGATGGTTTGATCACCACCTGGTACTGGTAATAGTGCTGCAACCGGTTCGGGTTTTCGCCGTACCGGCCATCGGTCGGCCGCCGCGACGGCTGCACATAGGCGGCCTTCCACGGCTCCGGCCCCAGGGCCCGGAGCAGGGTGGCGGGGTGGAAGGTGCCGGCGCCGACTTCCATGTCATAGGGCTGCATGACGACACAGCCCGCGGATGCCCAGTAGCTGTTCAAGGTGGCGATGATGTCCTGAAAATACATGGCGCGATTTTCCAGTATTGATTGTTGCGGGATCGTGGCTACAAGTATGCGGCAATCTACCACAGGACAGGGGCCCGGTAAATGAAATTGTCGGGCGCGGGCGCAGGCGGCGGCGACTGGCCCCGGCGGCCTTCCAGGACAAGGAGCGGCGCTGTCCGCACGCACGAGCAGGGCGCAATGGAACCTCGGCTTCTTCGCATCCGCGGGGCGCGGATGCACAATCTGAAAAACATCTCCGTCGATCTGCCGCGCAACAGGCTGATCGTCTTTACCGGCCTGTCCGGGAGCGGCAAATCGACCCTGGCCTTTGACACGCTGTACGCGGAAGGCCAGCGGCGCTACGTCGAATCGCTTTCCACCTATGCCCGCCAGTTCCTCGGCCAGATGGACAAGCCCGATGTCGATCTGCTGGAGGGATTGTCGCCGGCGGTGTCCATCGAGCAGAAGACCACCAGCAAGAATCCGCGCTCCACCGTGGGCACGGTGACCGAGATCTACGACCATCTCCGCCTGCTCTTCGCCCGGGCCGGACAGCCGCACTGCCCCCAATGCGGCCAGGCGATCCGCTCCCAGTCGGTGCATGACATGCTCGAATCCCTGCTGGCCCGCCAGGAAGGTGAGAAGGTGATCCTGCTGGCGCCGCTGGTGACCCGGAAAAAGGGCCAGCACGAACAGATCCTGCAACGGCTGCGCAAGGAGGGCTTTGTCCGGGTGCGGGTGAACGGCGAGGTGCGCCAGTTGAGCGAGGAGATTGTCCTCGACAAGAACAAATGGCACACCATCGAGGCGGTGATCGACCGCCTGGTGATCAAGGCTTCGATCCGGCGGCGGCTGGACGAATCGGTGAGCACGGCCGTGGCCCTGGGCGGCGGCGTCATGCTCGCCCATTTTCCCGACACCGGCGAGGAGGCGCTGTTCAGCGAGTCGGCCGCCTGCCATCAGTGCGGCATCTCGGTGCCCGAGCTTTCCACCCAACTGTTTTCCTTCAACAACCCTCAGGGGGCCTGCCCGGTGTGCGACGGCCTGGGGGTCAACCAGTTCATCGACGAGCGCCTGATCGTGCCCGACGCATCGCTCTCGCTGCCGGCAGGGGCCATCGTGCCCTGGACCCGGCGGCGGCTCTCCACCCAGGCCGATCAGTGGATCGAGGCCTTTGCCCGCCACTACCAATTCGAGCCGAACACGCCCTTCGCCGATCTGCCGGCCAAGGTCAAAAGCGGGCTCCTGCACGGCACCGGCCGGGAAAAACTTGAATTCGTGCACAGCCGGGGCAAGCGGATGCTGGTTTCGCAGCTTGCCTTCGAGGGCATCGTGCCCCGTCTGAACCGGTTGTTCCGCGAGACCACCTCCGGCCGCCTGCGCGAGGAGGTGGAAAGTTTCATGAACGAGCGGGGCTGCCCGGCCTGCCAGGGGGCCCGGCTCAAGCCCGAGCCCCTGGCGGTGCGGGTCGGCCGCTGGTCGATCATCGACCTGTGCCGGATGGCCATCGAGGAGCTGATCAGCGAGTTGGAGACGCTCGCCTTCGAGCCGCGGCAGGAGATCATCGCCAAGCCCATCCTCAAGGAGATCCGCGAGCGGCTGTTTTTTCTGCGGGGCGTGGGGCTCGGCTATTTGTCGCTCGACCGCAAGGCCGGCACCCTTTCCGGCGGCGAGGCCCAGCGCATCCGCCTGGCCTCGCAGATCGGCTCCGGTTTGGCCGGGGTGCTGTATATCCTCGACGAACCGAGCATCGGCCTGCATCAGCGCGACAACAACAAGCTGATCAAGACGCTGCTCAACCTCCGCGACCTGGGCAACACGGTGATTGTGGTCGAGCACGACTCGGACACCATCGCCCATGCCGACCATGTGCTCGACATCGGGCCGGGCGCGGGCGTGCATGGCGGCGAGATCATCTATTCCGGTCCGGTTCCGGGCCTGCTCGACTGCGAGGCCTCGCAGACCGGCGGCTATCTCTCGGGCCGGCTGAAGATCGAGGTGCCGGGCCAACGCCGTCCGGTTGCCGACCGGGCCATCGAGGTGCGGGGCGCGAACGTCAACAACCTGCGCGATCTCTCCGTGCGCTTTCCGCTGGGGGTGATGACCTGCGTCACCGGCGTCTCCGGCTCGGGCAAGAGTTCGCTGGTGATCGAGACCCTGTTCCGCGAGGCCGAGCGCTATTTCGCCGACCCGAAAGGCTACCTCAGGGGGAAACATCTGCTCCACGGCATGGAGCAACTCGACAAGGTGATCGATATCGACCAGAGCCCCATCGGCCGCACGCCGCGCTCCAACCCGGCCACCTACACCGGGGTGATGACGCCCATCCGCGAGCTGTTCGCCCGCCTGCCGGAGTCGCGGGCCCGGGGCTACCAGCCGGGCCGGTTCAGCTTCAACATCAAGGGCGGCCGCTGCGAGACCTGCGAGGGCGACGGCCTCATCCGCATCGCCATGCATTTCTTGCCCGACATCTACGTCACCTGCGAGCGCTGCCAGGGCCGG
Organism: Pseudomonadota bacterium; assembly: GCA_009782165.1. Taxonomy (GTDB): domain Bacteria; phylum Desulfobacterota; class Desulfobulbia; order Desulfobulbales; family Desulfobulbaceae; genus Desulfobulbus. The sequence continues at coordinate 5,138 of WQUH01000284.1, forward strand.
CGCTACAACCAGGAGACCCTGGACATCCGCTACAAGGGGAAAAACATCGCCGAAATCCTGCGGATGACCGTGGAGGAGGCGCTGTCCTTTTTTCAGAACGTGCCGCCGATCGCCGGCCGGTTGCAGACCATCGCCGATGTCGGTCTGGGCTATCTCTCCCTGGGGCAAAGTTCGGTGACGCTCTCCGGCGGCGAGGCCCAGCGGGTCAAACTGGCCAAGGAACTGAGCCGCCGTTCCACCGGCCAGACCCTCTACATCCTCGACGAACCCACCACCGGTTTGCATCCGGCCGACATCCAGCACCTGCTCCGGGTGTTGGGAAGGCTGGTCGACGGCGGCAACACCGTGGTGGTGATCGAGCACAACCTCGACGTGATCAAGACCGCCGACTACGTGATCGACATCGGCCCCGAGGGCGGCAGCGGCGGCGGGCAGGTGATCGCCGCCGGCGCCCCCGAGGCGATCGCCCGGCTCCCCGGCTCCTATACCGGCATGTTTTTGAAGCAGTTTCTCAGCGACGATTGAACGGTTTTTTCACTGTCTTTCCGATCCATCCCCTGGTAGGATGCCCTGATCGGATCCCCTGCCGGTGTTGACTAACCCCGGCGTTTAAATGACTTCCACCACAAGGACAGACCATGGCAGAGCAAACCCCCAACCAGCAAGACCTCCCCATTTTCCGTATGCAGAAGATGTACATCAAGGACTTTTCCTTCGAGAGCCCCAATGCCCCCAAGGTGTTTCTGGCGCGCAATCAGGATCCCAAGGTGGATTTCAATCTGCAGTTGAAAAACCAGAAGATCGATGACGACCACAGCGAGGTTTCCATCGCCATCACCGCCAAGATCCTGGACAAGAACAGCGAGGATGCGGTGATGTTCATCGTCGAGATCGAGCATGCCGCTGTTTTTCTGATGAAGAACATTCCCCAGGAACACCACAACCGGGTATTGGCGGTCGACTGCCCCCTGATGCTCTTTCCCTTCACCCGTCAGATCGTCTGTCAGGCCGCGGTGGACGGCGGTTTCATGCCGTTTTTGATGGAGCCGATCAACTTCATCGCCCTCTACGAAAACGCCCAGCGGCAACAGAAGGACGCGTGACCAATTGGGCGGATAATTTTGCGGGATGCCCCGCAAGCGGATACCAGCGGCGGGCAGGCGTGTCGCCTGCCCGCCGACTCATGGGATGAGACCGGCTGGACGACCGGTTGCTGTCATTGTTGATGGAGCAGCGCGAAATTTTTCGTGTGACTGTTGCGGTAGGCCGATGGAATTGTCATCAATCAAACAGGAGGTCTCTCATGTACCAGTGCAGCAGAAGGAAGATGTTGGGTTTGGTGGGCGGCATTGTGGCCGGCGGCGCCATCGCCGGGCTGGCCGGACCCGCTTGGGCCGCAACCACGGGGACGAAATCCGGGGCAACGGCCCTGTATCCGAAAACATTCAAGAGCCTTATGGCCGCGGTGGCATTCGAGGTGCAGGCGAACGCGAACTATCTCGCTTTTGCCGATGCGGCCGATAAAGACGGCCACAGAGAAATCGCGGCAATTTTCCGGGCCATCGCTGCCGCTGAACTCAAGCATGCGAATGACGAGTTTGCCATTGCGCAAAGCCTCATAAGCTCGGCGGTAAAGCCCAAGGCCGAGAAGGCGGCGCTGGCAGGCTCAACCGCGGCAAACCTGCAAGCGGCCATTGCTGGAGAGACCGAAGAATATACGAAAATCTATCCGGGATTTGTCAAAATCGCCCAGGCGGAGCGGATGCGTACCGCCCTCGGCATCTTTACCATCGCGAAACTGGCGGAGGAGGTTCACGCCGGCATCTATGCGGATTTACTCAAGCATATCGACAAATTCGATCGGGAGAAATACGCGAAAGTGTATCGTTGCCCGGTTTGCGGCAATATCGTGCCCACAGTGCGCCCCATGGCCTGTCCCATTTGCGGCGATGAGGGCGAGGATCTGATCGAATACACCATTGTCGGATAGCGCTTGGTGCACGCGCCCAACCAGCGTGCAGGGCCGAAAACGCCAAAACGAGCGCCCGCCGTCCTTCGACAAGCTCAGGATGGCGCGGAGAGGGCGGTGTGCTTGCGCCGAGAGAGGGCTGAAAAAAGCATTATTAAAATAGAAATGGAATCAAACTGTCGTTGGGATGGGTGGCCAGCCAGCGCTGCCCGATGGCCGTCAGGCGATAACGCTGGCTGCGGCTGTTGGGTTTGTCGGGTTGGGTCATTTCGATCAGGCCGAGTTCCAACGCAGGTGACAGACAGGTTTTGCGGAAGTGCTCCCGATCAGTCAGCCCTGGCGCATCCTGCATGGCCTGCCGAGTCGTTTCGCCGTCGAACTGTGCAAGCAACGTCCCAACTTGCGGGGTAACTTCCCCTGTGACTTGCGCGGTTTTTCCCCATTGTGTATACAGTAAGAGGCACGATTGTATACACAAAAGGAGATACCAATGAAATTCATGACTGTCCGGGAAATGCGAGGAAGCGGCGCCGGCCTGTGGCGTGACCTTTCCCAGGAAAAAGAATGTGTCGTCACCAACAACGGACGGCCCATCGCCATCCTCATTTTTGTGGACGACGATTTTGAAGGGAGCCTCGCCGACATCCGCCGGGCGCGGGCGACGCGGGCGATGACGGAACTCCAGCGGGCCTCGCTTGCCCGCGACATGGATGGCATGTCGATGGATGAGATTGACGCCATCATCGCCGATACAAGAAAAGGGACGAAGCGAGATGCGCATCGTCCTTGACACCAACGTGCTGGTGTCGGCGCTGCTTTCTCCCGCTTCGTTTCCGGCGCGGATTCTGGCCTGGGTGCTTTCCGGAGATGTTGCCCTCTGCGTCGATGCGCGGATCCTCGCCGAATACGAAAACGTGCTGTCGCGACCGGAGTTTGGTTTCAACCCGGCTCATATTCGCGACCTGCTTGATTTCATCCACCGCGAAGCCATTCCGACGCCAGCCTTGGCCAGCCCGGCGCTCAGCCCTGATCCAGCGGACATGGTTTTTATCGAAGTATGTCTGGGCGGCGCAGCCCGGCGCATCGTCACCGGCACCCTCAAGCATTTCCCATCCGCTGTTCAAGAAGTGGTGACGGTCATGTCGCCCAAAGAGTTCGTCACCACATTCCTGAAAAATCTGTGAAGCAAAAATGATGCGTTGAACGACGTCAAACGCATCGGCAGCGCCTGAAATAAGCTTGGCTTACGGCTCTGCTCGATGCTGTGCCTCAACATAGGAGCGCAGCACGGCATTGATGCGTGACTGGTAGCGCGCGCCGGTATGCCGGAAAAAATCCAACACGTCCGCATCGATGCGCAAGGTTATGAGTTGCTTTTTACGTGGCAGTTCTACCGCTGTTTTCGACCAAACAGCATTGGGTAGATACGGCGCGTCCCTGTAGTCGATTTGCTCATCCGGCATAGCGGCCACAGCATCGAGCCGTGTCTTCCG
>WQUH01000285.1 GCA_009782165.1 Pseudomonadota bacterium
TGCAAGAGCTTCAGGCCCAGAGGCTGTTCCAGCACGCGCCTGGCGGAAGTGCCCGCCAATTCGTAGACGATCACCTCCATCACGTGCCACACCTTGACCCCTGGACGGATACAGCCGGTAATGGTGCCGTCTTCCCGCCCGCAGGCCAGGTGCATGTGGACCAGCGGCGCCCCGGCCTCATCGCGGAACACGGTGCCGACTCCGGCCACCTCATGGGCGTGGCGCAGTTCCCGTTGCATCGGCTCAACCGGCAGGCCGCGGTCGTCCCGCGGCCCCACCACCAGCCGGCTGCCGTCGTCGGCGCCGCCGACCGCCAGCAGCGAGGCCGCCTCGATCCCCTGCTCCTGAACGAACCGCTCGATGGTTTCGTGGACGATATCGCCGTCTTCCAAACGGAGGACAAATACCCTGCCCGGCTGTGCCTGGGAAAATCGCATCGCATCACCTTGGATAATTGTGATCCCTGCCCTGACGCCGCTTTGCCACTTTTACGGAGCGGTCACCGCCGCGAGCAGGCGGAGGATGTTGCCGCCGACCACCTGCTCGAAATCTCCGGCCGACAGGTTCAGTTGTCTGATCTTGCGCAGTTCCTGCCCTGGCGCGCCAAACGGGAAATCGCTGCCGAACAGGAGCTTGTCCGCGCCGTAGCGTTCGACAAAATGGCGCATGTCCGCGACCGAGGCCAGGGCCGAATCGGCGTAGACATTGGCGCGCCGCCAGATGCCGGCACGGTCCAGGGCCTGGTACGAGCCGTTGAGCCCGCCGAGATGGGGAATGATGATCACCGCTTCCGGGGCCAATCGTTCGACGAAGCTGAGCGTATTGGCATAACTCTCTTCCAGCACCACCGGCAGCCGCCGCCGGGTGATGACCTCGAGGATGCGGGCGCAGCGGGGATCGTCGTATTGGTATTCAGGTTCGTCGTCGTGGCGGTGCCACTTGATGCCGCGATAGGGATGGCGCAGTTCGTCGACCGCGAAATCGTTCCAGACGAACAGGTACGGAAAGACCGGCTCGCCCTGTTCGGCCAGGTCAAGCAGGTAGCGGTTGGCCGCGCGCCGGGTTTGCTGCCATTGACTGTTGTCCTGGAAGTGGAAATCGTCGCGGTCATAGATGTCCTCCACCGGGGCAAAGAGGCAGGCATCGGTGATGCCTGCCTGGCGGAGCAGCGGCGCAAGGTGCTCGAACGGGAGATTTGCATGCTGCACGCCGCAGTGGATGTGGCTGTCGATGATCCGTGCCGCGCCCATGGCATCCCTCCTTGCACGAGCAGACAGGTTTCGTTTGGCTGTGGTTTGTTTCCTCTGTTTATCCGCAAACAGGGCGCTTGGGGAACAAAAAAAGCGGGCGCGCAGAAAAAGGGACCGGGCCGATATGGAGCCGATACGGAGATACGGCTTGAATTCACCCGCCTTTTTCCTCTATAGTGCACCCGTTGCGGGCAGCGCGCTCCGCAGTGCGATCCGCCCGACAGCAGCGCCCCTGGCCGCCGCTCAACCTTCACCAACCCGCGCCGCCGGCTCCAGCCACCCCTTGCCCATGACCGTTCTGCTGCTCTCCTGCCCCATCTTCTTCTTCGCCAGCCTGGTCCAGGGGCTGACCGGATTCGGCGGCGGCCTGGTGGCCCTGCCCCTGCTCTGCCTGATCATGGACATCAAGCTGGCCGTTCCCCTCTCCATTCTCAACGGCCTGGCCACCACCATGACCATGACCTTCGGCCTGCGCCGCTTCATGGATCGCCGCAGGATCATGCCCCTGCTCGTCGGTTCCCTGCCCGGCGTCCTGGCCGGCGCCCTCCTGCTCAAGATGGCCGACCCGGTCAGCATCAACCGGCTGCTGGGCGTCCTGCTGATCGCCATCAGCGCCATCAACCTCACCATCAGGCCCCGGCCGCTCAACCCGCATATCTTCTGGGGCTACGCCGCCGGATTCTTTTCCGGAGCGCTCACCGCCTCGGTGGGCGCGGGCGGACCGCCGGCGATCATATACTGCACCGTGACCGACTGGAAAAAAGACGAGATCAAGGCGGTCCTCACCGGCTTTTTCGTGCTCAACGGCATCGTCATCGCTGTGGTGCATGCGTGCAGCGGCATGATCACCCGCACCACCCTGACCATCTTTGCCGCGACCCTGCTGTTCGCCATCCTGGGAACCCGCGCCGGCGCGGCCCTCAGCGCCCGGATCAACCGCCGGATGTACCTGCGCCTCGTCTACCTGCTGCTGGTCGTGCTGGGCATGATGATGCTGGCGCGGTAACGGGCCGAAAACAGCCTGTCCGGCCGACACACTGGAGCGGGCGGCGACTCGACGCGCGGCGACTCGACGGCCGATTTTCGAACGAACTGGGCGGCGGCTCGCTTTTTCCTTGCCTATGACAGTGGCTGTGTGCTATCCTTATTACAAAAATGATACCAATTTTCTCTGTACGGATCAGAACCAATCCGAAATAAAAGAACAGCGCGGCAGGGCGGCCACGCATGAGGATCGACTCTATCCGGCTCTCAACGCCCCAACAATGTCGACCACGCACCAACCGAAACCAGGCCGCCGCAAACCGATCCCGTCCGCGCCCAATTCCCCCAACCTCCCTCCAGTATTCCATCAAGGCAGCCCCGCGCCTTGGACAATGACAGCAAGCAATCCATATCACACGTCTTTCCCTTTCCACTTCCAACCATGAGCACACTATGAAACCTGTCAAAATTGCCAAAAACGTCTGGTGGTTGCTGAATCGCTCCGAATCGCTGCTGGAGCTCAATGTGTACCTGCTGTCCTACCCCAGCGCCAAACGCGGCTGGGACCACCTGCTTCTTGATCCGGGCCCGGATCTGCTGCTGAAACCACTCAAAAGAGCGGTCCAATCCATTATCGGCGGCGGCCTGGAGAAAATCACCGGCATTCTGATCAACCACCAGGATCCCGATGTCTGCCCGAACGCCGCGGTGATCCAGGGATTGAACCCCGGGGTCCAGATCGTCGCCTCGGAGGACACCTGGCGTCTGATCCGTTTTTACGGACTCCACGAGCAATGCTTCAAGGCGGTGGAGAGTTTCAAAACCGGTCGCGTCAACATGCCGGGCGGACAGCAACTGGAATTTGTGCCCTCGCCTTTTTGCCATTTTCGCGGGGCCATGATGGTGTATGACGTGAGCAGCCGGATCCTCTTTTCCGGCGATCTGTTCGGCGGACTGTCCTTTTCCCAGGATCTCTACGCCACAGAAGAATCCTGGGAAGGCATCAAGGCCTTCCACCAGCTCTACATGCCCTCCAAAGAGGCCGTACAGTTGGCGGTGTCGAAGATCCGGAATCTTTCGCCCGCTCCTCTGATGATTGCGCCTCAGCATGGCTCCATCATCACCGGGGATCTGGTTCAGGAATTTCTGTACCGAATGTATAACCTGGATGTCGGCCTGGATCTGCTCAAACACCGCGAATTGTCAGACAACTACCTGGGCCTGGCCAACCAGATACTTGATGAAGTGCAGCAGGCGCATCTGATTGCATCGGCCGAAGAAGTGCTGGGTTCGTGGGATCGCGAGGGTTCGTTCAGTAAAATTTTCGATCTCACCGAAGGCCGCATTAAAAATTTCAAAACCGACCCGATCCATGCCCTGAAAACCCTGCTCAGATTGTTGCGCGAAAAAGTGGGCACAGAAAACGAAGAGCAGATCAACCTGGTGGCGATCAAAGCGCTTAATGAAAGAAATATTCCAGTATATGAGCTCTTTACTCCTGAAGGAGAGATGTTGCCCGATTACTTTGAATAAGTGTTTGTTCCGCACGGTCTCTTGCGCTGTTCAGGAACGAGTCAGCAGCCGAACATCGATGCACAATGCGGCGAGCGGTTTTTTCTCTCGGCGCGATAGCAACGAGAAATCCCGCAAAGGATGCAGGGATTTCTCGTTTCGTTGACAATGAAAAAACACGAAATAATGTTCGGTAAAGAATAATCATAACAATATGAAGAGCCGTAAAAATATATTGATTGTCGATAAAGACAGCGTTTTCCTGCATGCGCTGAAAAAGGATCTTGCCGCTTATGCCGATTCGTATCAGGCGGCTTTTGCAATGCATTCAGCGCAGGCGATGACAATCATCAAGAAATTCGTTGTCCATCTCATGGTGGTGAACATCAAGCTCTCCGGCGAGAGCGGCATCAACCTGCTCTTTCAGGTGCGCCGCACCTATCCGCATATCCGCGTGGTGCTGTATACCGATGTGGAAATCCATGAAGAGTACAAGCGGACCTTACTGTATGGCGGTGCTTCCGCGGTGCTGCAAAAGCCTTTTCATGCCGCCGATCTTGTCAAAATCGCGGACAAGTTCTGGGAAAGCAAGCCCAGTACCCTGCCCGATTTTGTCAAGCTGATGGATGTGCTGCAAATGCTGACCAGCGAGGCCAACTCGGTGTGCCTGGAGGTAACGGCTCCCGCCTTGCGCCAGGCCGGCATCATCACCGTCCAAAACGGCTATCTGGTCACGGCAATCGCGCCGGATGGCCGAACCGGCGTGGATGCGCTGGCGCAGATCCTGACCTGGAAGGATCCCACCATCATGGCCAGCAAGCTGCCTCCTCCGGTCGACGATCAGATCACCGGCGTACCGCTGAACCAGGCGATCCTGCAGGCGACGATCCGATTGGACGAAGGCAACACCTGACCCGCGCGGTCTGTTTTTTTCACGTCGCCCCACCTGTCGTCTGCTCCGCGGACCAACATCTCGTCTTTTCCAGTACAACCATCCTCCCCAGGCTGATTCCGGCTGACCGCGACAAAACGGCGCCGGCGCGGCAAGGCGGGAGGCCCTTCAATCGCCCATCGCTTCCCTGATTTTGGCGGCAAGCGCGTCGAGCGTAAACGGCTTCTGCAGGAAGTGGACCCCCTCGTCGAGCACGCCGTGATGGACAATGACATTGGCGGTGTAGCCGGACATGAACAGACATTTCAATGCGGGATTGAACGTCAGCAGGTTGTTGGCCAGCATACGGCCGTTCATTCCGGGCATGACCACGTCGGTCAGCAGCAGGTGGATGGTGTCGGCATGGGCATGGGCCAGGCGCATGGCCTCCTCGGGCGTGCCGGCGACCAGCACGGTATAGCCCAGCTTGCGGAGCATGCCCATGGTGACGTCGAGGATCATGGGCTCGTCCTCCACCAGCAGGACGGTCTCGCTGCCCGAGGCCGCCAGCGACGTTGATTCCGTCGCCTGATCCATCAGGCTCGTGTACCGGGGGAGATACACCTTGAAGGAGCTCCCCTGCCCCGGTTCGCTGTACACGTTGACGAAGCCGTTGTTCTGCTTGACAATGCCGTACACGGTCGCCAGACCGAGCCCGGTGCCCCTGCCCGGCTTCTTGGTGGTGAAAAAGGGCTCGAACAGTTGGGAAATCATCTTGGCATCCATGCCGATGCCGTTGTCGCTCACCGCCAACAAAACATAATCGCCCGGCAGGGTGTCGGCATGCTCGGCGCAATACTGCTCGTTCAGGATCATTGTCGCCGTCTCGACCGTGACCTTGCCGGTGTCGCCAATGGCATCCCGCGCATTGGCAAAAAGGTTGACCAGGATCTGGTCGAGCTGCGAGGGGTCGATGCGCACCTGGCCGACGTTCCGGCCGGGCATCCAGGCCAGGCTGATATTTTCGCCGATGAGCCGCTGGAGCATGGTCAGCATCCCGGCCACCGTGTCGTTTAAGTTGAGCACCTTGGGAGCCGCGGGCTGCCGGCGGGCAAAGGCCAGAAGCTGCCGGGTCAGATCGGCCGATCGCGCCGCGGCCTGCCGGATGCTCTGTAGCCCCGCATGCAGCGGGTGCGAGACATCCAGTCCGCTGAGCGCCAGATCGCAATGGCCGAGAATGACCACCAGCATGTTGTTGAAATCATGGGCCACGCCGCCGGCCAGCCGGCCAATCGATTCCAGCTTGCGCACCTGGGTCAACTGCGTCTCCAGCTTGTTTCTTTCCTCCTCGACCTGCTTGCGGGCGGACACCTCGTTGAACAGCACCGCCATCCTGCCGGGCGACATCTGAAAGGCATACAACTCAAACACGCCGGCGATCGCCTTGTCGGCATACTCGAACCATTCGGCCTGCCAGCTCTCGCCGAATTCGGCCGCCAAACGGAAATGCAGCGGCAGCTCGGTGTCGCGGAGTATCGGAAAAATTTCCTCCAGGGCTTTGCCGATGCAGCGGGAGTGGTCCAGTCCCAGCAGCCTGTCGGCGGCGGGATTGGCGCTGACGAGCACCAGACGGCCTTCGGGCAGCAGGTCGAAGATATGGATGCCCATGGGCAAGGCCTGAACAATGTTGCGGCAAGCGGTCTCGCTGGCCAGCAGGGCGGTTTGCGCCTGCCGGTGTTCGGTGATGTCGATGGCGTAGCCGGCAAGCAGGCTTCTTTCCTCCTGCCGGAGCGGGAACTTGATGGTGGCATAGGTGCGGCCGTTGCACTCTTCCTCGAGGCGGAGAATTTCTTTCCGGGAGACAACCTGCCAGTTGTCCGCCGTCATCCTGGCCGCGCACTCCGCCGGAAACAGCTCCTGCATGGTCTTGCCGAGCACATCGCTCACCTGCATGCCGACCATATCCTGAAAGTTGTCGCTGACTTGCAGGGCTCGGCTCTCGGTGGGCGACACCTCCTTGACGAACGCATAAATGGGGGCGTGCTTGATGAATTGCGCCAGCAGCTCATTGGTGGTCGCCGCCTTCTCCTCGGCCTGCTTGCCGGCCAGCCCGGCCGCCGCCGCCTTCACCGCCGCCCGCAGGGTCAGGTTCCAGTACAACAGACCAACAATCACCAGAATAAAGCCAATACTCACAATACTTGTCATAAAACTGATTCCTGTCATATCAAAAGCAAAAATATCGGCGGTCCCGGCCAGGGCCAAGCCGCCCGTTTCGTGCGCGTCCCCGGCCAGGAGCGGCGGCCGGGCCGGGCCGCGTCTGGACTGGGTTCAGCCGCCATGGCGATGGAACCATTGCTCCACCTCCTGGGCGGTAAAGGTTTTCAAAACCGGCCGGCCGTGGGGGCAATGGGAAAACACCGCGCCTGCCTCCATCCGCGCCAGCAGCTTGAGCATCTCCACCGGTTGCAGACGGTTTCCCGCCTTGACCGCGGCCTTGCAGGCCATGGAGGCCAAGAGGTCATCCACCGCCTGCGGCACGGGCCGGGCGGCATCGCTGCGAACCGGCCCCCGCAAACCGTCGAGGATCTCCCGGAGCAGGGCCTGCGGCGCGACATGGCTGACCAGCGCCGGAGCCGCCTTGATCACATGGGTGGCGTCGCCGAACGGTTCCAGGGCAAAACCGAAGGCGGCCACCTCCCCGCCCCGTTGCGCCAGGGTTTCCTCCTGGGCCGGGGTCAGCTCGACGGTCGCCGGAAACAGCAGGGCCTGCTGCGGGATGTTCGCCGCCAGGTACCCCTGTAGCAGTTGACCGTACAGGAGGCGTTCGTGGGCCGCATGCTGGTCGATCACGATGAACTGTCCCTCCCGTTCGCAGAGCAGGTAGAGGGAGAACAACTGACCGATCAGGGTCAGGCCGGCATACCCGGCCGCCGGTTCAGGTTCGGACAGCGGCCTGTCCGGCATGGACAGCGGTTCCTCCGGCCAGACCCGCGCCGGTCGGGGTTGGGCCGGCGACGGCGCGGCGCCCGGAAGACGCGGCTGCGCGGGCGGCTCGGCACTGACCGGGGCGGGGAAATCCGGCGGTCCGGCAACAGCCGCGCCCAAATCATCCGCCTGTTCCCGGTGGGGCCTCGGCGGCGGCGCAAACAGGCCGGCGCGCAGATCCTGCTGGTATCCGGCCATGGCCTTGCCGATCCCGTCGGTCACGAAACGGCGCACAGCCTCGCTCCGCCGGAAACGGATCTCGCGCTTGGCCGGGTGGACATTGACGTCCACCTGGTCAGGGGCAATGGACAGCCGCAGCACCCCGGCCGGCTGATACCCCTTCATCAGAAATCCCCGCATGCCGTCGCCCACCGCGTGCCGGATCATCGCGTCCTGCACCGGCCGGCCGTTGACCAGCAGGCGCAGGCGGGCGACAGCGGTCTGGGCCGTTTCCGGCAAGAGGAGAAAACCGTCCATCACCATCATCGCCTCCGCATCGGCCGTGGCCGCGGCCTGAATCGGCACGAGCCTGCCCTGGCCGCGGAACACCTCGCGGACCCGCTGCTCCAACCCGGCGCCCGGCCGGTAATCGAAGACAACCCGGCCATCGGCCGTCAGCGTGAAACCGGTGGCGGGATGCGCCAGGGCCTGATTTCTGACCACTTCCTCGATGTGGTGCATCTCGGTGCGGGCCGATTTGAGGAATTTTTTCCGGGCCGGCATGTTGCCGAACAGATGGCGGACCTCGATCACCGTGCCCCGGCCGCAGCCGTCCTGATGGACGTGGCGGAGCGTCCCGTAGCGGATCTCGGCCCGGGTGCCCAGTTCCTGGTCCTGCGGCCGGGAAAGGATGGTCATCCAGGACACCGCGGCAATGCTGGGGATGGCCTCGCCGCGAAATCCCAAGGTGGTGATGGCGGCCAACTGGGCCTCCCCGCGGATCTTGGAGGTGGCGTGCCGCTCGAGGCACAGCAGCACGT
>WQUH01000286.1 GCA_009782165.1 Pseudomonadota bacterium
CACTCGGGTGGAGCCCTTGCCCAGGGTTCGCCTGCCACCGAAGGCAATTGCAGCTCCTGGGGCAACCCCATGTCGGAGATCTATCTGGAATCGCTGCGCTATCTCGCCGGCAAGACCGCCCATACCGGCTACATCTATCCGAACGCCGGCAGCAAGGACAGCGCCCTGGGCTTGACCCAGGCCGGATGGCGCGACCCGCTTTCGGCGAGCAACTCGTGCGCGCCGATCAATATCCTCAACTTCAACGCCAGTGTCTCCGGGTATGACAACGACCAGATCGAAGGGTCGCCGGGATGGGCGGATATCTGCCCCGCCAAAACGGCCAGGGCGCTGACCGACAGCGTCGGCGAGCTCGAACACCTGAGCGATGCGGGGGCCGCATGGTTCATCGGCAACAACGGCAGCGCCGTTGCCTCGGAGAACAACCAACTGTGCAGCGCCAAGCCGGCCGGCGCCGGTTTGGGCTCGTTTACCGGTTTGTGTCCTGAGGCGCCGACGCAGAAGGGCACCTATCTGATGGCCGGGATGGCCCATTACGCCAACACCAACCGCATCCGCGCCGACCTGGAGATCCCGCCGGCCAGGGCCAGGTCCCGCGACCTCATGGCCGCCACCTACGGCATCGCCCTGGCGACCAATGTGCCCAAGATTGAAGTGCGGGTAGCAAGCGGGAAGAAGGTCGCCATCCTGCCGGCGTATCGACTCGATTGGGGCAACGGCCGCTTTGGCGGCGGCGCCCTGGTTGATTTCAAGGTTGTCGAGCAGAAGACGGATGCGTCGGGAAACTCCCACGGGAAATATTACGTCAACTGGGAAGACAGCGAGATGGGTGGCGACTATGATATGGATATGTGGGGAATAATTGAGTATGCGACCTCCGGCGAGACCATCACGGTCACCACCAGGGCGATCTTCAGAGCCACCAACCAGCCCCAGGGATTCGGCTATGTCATCAGCGGCACCGACAGGGATGGAGCGCACTTTCACTCCGGCATCGAGGGGTTCAACTTCACCTATACCCATCCCAACGGGACAGCCACTGACCGGGAGTGCGCGAGCTGCGCCGTGGGCGCGGGGGCGACATCCCGGGTCTACACCGCCACCGGCGCCCCGGCCGGCCTGCTCGCGGATCCCCTCTGGTATGCCGCCAAATGGGGCGGGCCGTTCGCCAACGGCAGTCCGGTCATGCAGGAGGACGGCACCCCGGCGAATTACTTCCATGCCATCAACCCCCTGCAGCTTGAAACCGCGCTCAACCGGGTGTTGCTCGACATCGTCAAACGGGCCTCCTCGGGAACGGGGGCCGCGATGGTCGCCAATGCCGCCAACGGGGTCGGCGCGCTGTATCAGGCGTATTACGAGCCCCTGCGCCAGGACGCCAGCGGCCGGGAGGCCTCCTGGTCCGGCACCGTGCAGGCCCTGTGGGTGGACAGCCACGGCTACCTGCGCGAGGATGGCGATGGCGACGGCCTCTTGGGCGGCTACCTGACCGACCAGGTGGTTGAATTCTTCACCGACGACAGCTCCAACCAGACCAGAATCAGGAGATACACCAGCATACGAGACGACACATTCGCGCCGCATTCCATGCAGGGCACAGTCAGCGCCTACGCCTACGACGCCGCATCCGGCAGCGGCACGGTCTCCCTGGCCGTCACCGAGGTGAACGGCGCGAGCGGAACCTGGTTCAACAACTGGACCCTCACCAACCTGAGGAGCAACAAAGGCGGCGACAGTTCGACCGCCAACGCGCTCGACTCAGCCCCCAAAACCTTCACGGTCTCGCCGGCCGCCCCGGACCTGTTCGCGGTCGGCGACCCGGTCCGGGCCGCGCATTATGCCTTCACGACCGACTCCATCGAGCATGTCCGTCCCCTGTGGAATGCCCGGAAACAGTTGAGCCGGTTGCGGCAGAGCGACGGCCCGGACGACCAGATCTCCAGGCAGCGGCCCTTTGCCGCTCCGGCGGACACCGGCCGGTTCATCAAGACCTGGATCGATGCCGATGGCGACAGTCTGGTGGGGCCGGGAGAGTTCATCGGTTTTGACCGCAACGGGATGGCGGGAAGTTGTGCCTATCTGAACGCGGCCTCGGCCGAAGCGGCAAAGGTGGTCGACTATATCCGCGGCAGGGAGATCGAGGGCTATCGCAACAGGACCGTTGACCATGACGGGACCGGCACCGCCGAAGCGATGCGCCTGGGCGATGTGATCAACTCGACCCCGACCGTCGTCGGTCCGCCCCAGGCCGGGTACGATCTCACCTATCGGGACCGATCCTATGCCGCCTTCAGAAAACAGTACGCCAACCGGCGGCAGATGGTGTATGTCGGCGCCAACGACGGCATGCTCCATGCCTTTAACGGCGGTTTTTACAGCGCGGCGAACAAATCCTTTGCGGTGGCGGGAACCGGCCACGACGGAGTCGCCGCCACCGCGCACCCGCTGGGCTCGGAAATATGGGCCTATGTGCCGATGAACCTCCTGCCCCATCTCAAATGGCTGACCCAAAGCGGCTACCAGAACCGGCATGTCTCCTATGTGGATGGCAAGCCCAAGGTCTTTGATGCCAAAATTTTTGCCAATGACGCCGACCATCCGGAAGGCTGGGGCACGGTGCTGGTGGTCGGGATGCGGTTCGGCGGCGGGCCGATGACGGTGGAGATCGCCGGAGGCGGCAACCCGCCCGTGGCCAGGGAGTTTCGCTCGGCGTATGTGATCATGGATATCACCAATCCAGAGGCCGAGCCCAGACTGCTGGCCGAACTGCAAGTGCCTGACGCGAGCTTCAGCTCCTCCTATCCGGCGGTGTTGGCCATCAGGGATCAACATGTCAACAAGTGGTTCCTGGTTTTCGGCTCAGGCCCCACCCCTGTTCCCCTGGGCGCGGCAGGCATCGACCATGTGCTGACCGGCAATGTCCTGAGTACCGTGGGCAGCAACAACAATGCCTCGCTGTTCATCCTCGATCTCGATGAGGTCATCGCTCCGGGTTCCAGCGCCGGCGGCGCGCCCCCAGGTTGCGTGCGGACGCCGGTCGGCGGCGCGTC
>WQUH01000287.1 GCA_009782165.1 Pseudomonadota bacterium
GGACAGGGCGGTTCCTGGTGCTGCCTGTTTTTCGACGAAACAGCCAATGGATGCCGCCGCTACCGCCATCGGCCCATGGCCTGCGGCCTGCTCGACTGCGCGGACACCGGGCCGCTTCTGGCCATCGCCGGCCAGGACCTGCTGACCCGGTTCGACTGTCTGGCAGCAGACGATCCCCTGATGCCCCTCATGCGGGAACATGAACATGGCTGCCCCTGCCCCGATCTCGATGCAATCCGCCGCGACCTGCACGATCCGGCAACCGCCCCGGACCGCCTGGCCGAGCTGGAAGCCGCGGTGGCCCGCGATCTCCGGTTCCGGCACCAGGCCGCCGCCCGCCTGCGCCTCTCCCTGGGCCGGGAGCTGTTCGCCTTCGGCAGGCCGCTGTTCCAGCTCCTCCTCCCCCTGGGCATCCAGGCCGGCAACACCCCCTCGGGCATCCGCCTGTCGCTCGTCGCCCGCTGAGCCGCCATCCGGCAATCGGCAAGCGCGCGGGGGCGGTCTGAACAGGGTGGCAGGCAGGCGATCGGCTCAGGTTGTTCCAGGCGCATGGCCGTTGGCCGCGCCCCAGGCCCGCCGCTCCGGCGCAGCAAACATTTTGCCGCAGGCACCCAGAGATGGAGTCCAAAACCGCGTCCACCCCATTGCCCGGCGATAGCGCCGCGCTCTTTGCCCATGTGCTGGCCTGCGCCAGGGTGCCGGAACATTCTCCGGCCTTCATGCAGGCCATGTCCGGCGGAACTTTTTTTATGCTGGGGGAATACTGTTTTCTGGCGGCGGACAACTGGCTCATGGCCCTGGGCTATCCCCTGCGCGGCGAGTATGCGCCTGCCGATTTCGAGGCCGCCCTGAACGATGCCCTGCACCGCACCCAGGCCACGGACTGCTGGTGCATCGCCCCGGAACTGCCCGCCCGCCTGAAGCAGCACGAGGCGGATGCCGACCAATTTTTCGTGGTGCCGGCCGATGCCGCAATCCCCAAACGGCTGCGCCGCCCTCTGGAGCGGGCGCGGGCGTATCTACGGGTGGACCTGGGCTCCCATTTCGGCCCGGAACACCGCCGCCTCTGGGCCGAATTCACGGCCCGCACCCCCTTGAAACCCAATGCGCTCGAACTGTTTGCCCGCACGGAAGCGGTGATGCCGACCGAAGGGCTGGCGCTGCTCAACGCCTGGACCAACGACGACCGTCTGGCGGCCTGTCTGCTGCTGGATTTTGCCCCCCACGCCTTTGTCAGCTACATTATCGGCGCGCGCTCGCGCAGCGTCTCTGCGCCCTATGCCTCGGATCTGCTCATCGCCGAACTGTTGCGGCAGGCGAAAATACGCGGCAAGGAGTACATCCACCTGGGCCTCGGCGTCAACGACGGCATCCGCCGCTTCAAGCGCAAATGGGGCGGCATCCCCGCGCTGCCGTATCGGATGGCTGCCTGGCAAGAACAGCCGCACCGGGCCGACCGCAAAACGGATTTGGGTTCGCTCCTGCTTGCCCGCGCAGCCCATGACGTGGCAACATTTTCCGACCACCATCTGCCGCCCGCCGTGCCCATCGAGCGTCCGTTCGCCATGCTCTGGCAGGTGGAAAAAAACGGCAGGCGTGCCTGGATAGGCGGCACCGCGCATTTTTTCCGGTATTCCTTCGCCAGATCCTTCCGCCGCCTCTTCAAACAGGTGGACACCATCCTGCTGGAAGGGGCCCTGGACGAGCACAGCCTGGACCTGGTGAAGCGCGCGGGCCACAGCCCCGGCCCCGAGGTGGCGCGCGTCATCGATCTGCTGAACGAAACGGAGATCCGGCGGCTGGAACGCATCGTGCGCGGCCCCGAGGGGTTCTGGCCCCGGATGCTCAACATGCAGATGCCGAATCCGCCGGATGTGCGCTTCTACCTTGCCCACACCCATCCCTGGTGCGCGCTCTTCTCGCTGTGGACGGTCTTTCTGGAGCGCCACGGCTGGAACCAGTCCGTTGATCTGGAAATATGGCGGCTCGGCCACAGGATGGGAAAAAGGGTCGTCGCCATGGAAACCCTGGACGAACAGCTTGCCTCCCTGGAGAGCGTCAGCGCCGAACGGGTGGCGAACTTCTGCCGCGACGCGGACCAGTGGAAGCGCTACAGCAGACGCACCATGCGGGCGTATCTGGCGGGCGATCTGATTGGCATGATGGGGGCCGGCGCGGAGTTTCCCACCCGCACCGAGCGCGTCATCGACCAGCGCGACCAGGAACTGCGCGAACGGATGCGGCCGTATCTGGAAGCCGGGCGCTGCGCGGTGTTCGTCGGCGTGGCCCACCTGTTCAACCTGCGGCACATGCTGGCGGAAGACGGTTTTACCCTGCGCCAGCTCCAGCCCACCTGGCGGCATCGACTGCGGGCCTGGCGGCGGCAGCGCCAGGGCGGGGCGCACCCATGATGGCGCGCGGTCTCGGCCAGTTCACGGCCCAGGCCGTGGTGCCGGAGCAGCTTTCGGTCTACGTTGCGGCGCTCTCCGGCAGAACGGCGCTCGCCTGCGGCAGTTGCATCGCCTACGTCGGCGATCGCGACCTGGTGCTGGTTGGCTATCCGCCGCACGACCCGCACGACCTGGCCGCCGTGGACGAGGCCATCGTCCGGGCGCGCCGCCTGCCGGTACTGGCCAGGGGCGGCCGCCTGACCGTCCTCTGCCCGGCCCGCCCGCACACGGTTCCAGACCATGCAACGGTGCGGGAAGACTGCTGGTTCGGGATCGAGTTGCCCGTTCCTCCGCCCAAGCAGAAACTCCGCAACATGCTGCGCCGCGGCCAGCGCGCTGTGCGCATCGATCAAAACTCAAAAAATTTCAGCGCCGCCCATCAGGCCCTGGTGGAGGAGCACATCCGCCGCCACAGCCTCGCGCCCGACCTGGCCGGCATCTATGCCCGCCTGCCCGCCTTTCTTGCGGCCAGCCCGCAGGCCGTGCTGTTCTCCGCCTACAGCCTCGACGACCACGCCCTGGTGGCCTGCGCGGTGGGCGAATATGCGGGGCTGCACACCGCCTTCTACCTGTTCGCCTTCCGCTCCG
>WQUH01000288.1 GCA_009782165.1 Pseudomonadota bacterium
TCGATGCGGGCACCAAGTTCTTCATCAACCCCACCGGCCGGTTCGTCATCGGCGGGCCTGTGGGCGACTGCGGCGTCACCGGCCGCAAGATCATCGTCGATTCCTACGGCGGCCGCGGCTCGCACGGCGGCGGCGCCTTTTCCGGCAAGGATCCCTCCAAGGTCGACCGGTCCTCCTCCTACATGGGCCGGTACGTGGCCAAGAACATCGTCGCGGCCGGGCTGGCCACCGAGGTCGAGGTGCAGGTGGCGTATGCCATCGGCATTTCCCGGCCGGTATCGATCAACGTCAAGACCTTCGGCACCGGCAAGATTGCCGAGGACCGGCTGGTCGAGGTGGTTGGCCAGGTTTTTGACCTGCGGCCCAAGGCGATCATCCAGCAGTTGGACCTGCTGCGGCCGATTTTCAAGAAGACGGCCGCCTACGGCCATTTCGGCCGCGAACTGCCCGAATTCACCTGGGAGCGGACCGACAAGGTCGAGGCCCTGCGCGCGGCCGCCGGGGTGTAACTGTTGCTTGAACCATGAACTGCTTCCTCGCTTGGAGGGGGCAGGGGAGAGACCATGAGTGATTATAAAGTAGCCGATATGAGTCTGGCCGAGTGGGGCCGCAAAGAGATTGCCATTGCCGAGACCGAGATGCCCGGCCTGATGGCCCTGCGCGAGGAATTCGGCGCGAGCCGGCCGCTGGCGGGCGCCCGCATCGCCGGCTGCCTGCACATGACCATCCAGACGGCGGTGCTGATGGAGACCCTGGTTCATCTGGGGGCGGAGCTGCGCTGGTCCTCGTGCAACATCTTCTCCACCCAGGACCACGCCGCCGCGGCCATGGCGGCAGCGGGCATTCCCACCTTCGCCTGGAAAGGCGAGACCGAGGAGGAATTCTGGTGGTGCATCGACCAGACCATCTTCGGGCCAAACAACTGGCGGCCCAACATGATTCTGGACGACGGCGGCGACCTGACCCAGATCATGCACGACAAGTACCCGGAACTGATGGCAAACATCCGGGGCATTTCCGAAGAGACCACCACCGGCGTCCACCGGCTCTACGAGATGACCAGGCAGGGCAGGCTGCTGGCCCCGGCGTTCAACGTCAACGATTCGGTGACCAAGTCCAAGTTCGACAACCTCTACGGCTGCCGGGAGTCGCTGATCGACGGCATCAAGCGGGCCACCGACGTGATGATCGCTGGCAAGATCGCGGTGGTCGCCGGCTACGGCGATGTCGGCAAGGGCTGCGCCCAGGCCCTGCGCGGCATGGGCGCCACGGTGCTCGTCACCGAGATCGATCCCATCTGCGCCCTGCAGGCCGCCATGGAGGGGTACCGGGTGGTGAGCATGGACGAGGCCGCCGCCAGGGGCAATATCTTCGTCACCTGTACCGGCAATCTGCGGGTGATTACCAGGGCGCACATGGAGGCGATGCCGGACCAGGCCATTGTCTGCAATATCGGCCACTTCGATTCGGAGATCGATATTGCCGGCATCCGCAATCTGCCGTGGGAGAACATCAAGCCCCAGGTCGACCATGTCATCTTTCCGGACGGCAAGCGGCTGATCGTCCTGGCCGAAGGCCGCCTGGTCAACCTGGGCTGCGCCACCGGCCATCCCAGTTTTGTCATGAGCAATTCCTTCACCAACCAGGTGCTGGCCCAGATCGAACTGTGGACCAACGGCGCGGCCTACGAGCGCAAGGTCTATTTTCTGCCCAAGAAACTCGACGAGAAGGTGGCCCGGCTCCATCTGGCCAAGATCGGGGCCCAATTGACCACCCTTACCCAGGAACAGGCCGACTACATCGGGGTGCAGATCGACGGCCCCTTCAAACCGGACTATTACCGCTATTAATGCTGTAGTTGCGGCGAGTTGTGCGATGCGGGCAGGGTGAGCGGTTCACCCTGCCCTTTTTTGTGGGAGCGGAACACATGATCCCTGCGGCGGAAATCACGATCATCGGCGGGGGGCTGGCCGGATGCGAGGCTGCCTGGCAGGCGGCGCAGCGGGGGGTGCCTGTGCGGCTGTTCGAGATGAAGCCGCGCCGTTTCAGTCCGGCCCACGAGATGGCGCAGTTGGGCGAGCTGGTCTGCTCCAATTCGCTCCGTTCCAATGCGGTCGACACCGCCGCCGGGCTGTTGAAGGAGGAGATGCGGCTTTTGGATTCGCTGGTGATGCGGGTGGCCGATCAGACCGCCGTACCCGCCGGCACCGCCCTGGCCGTTGACCGACAACAGTTTGCCTCCCGCTTGACAGCGGTGATCGAGTCGCATCCCCTGATTACGGTCTGCCGGGAAGAGGTCGTCCGCATCCCCGAGGCCACGGCCGGGCCGGTGATTCTCGCGGCCGGTCCGTTGCTCTCCGGCCCGCTTGCCGACCATCTGCGCACCCTGACCGGCGAAGAACACCTTGCCTTTTACGACGCCATCGCGCCGATCGTCGAGGCCGACAGTCTCGATTTCGAGGCGATCTACCGCAAATCCCGGTGGGATGAGGCGGGGCCGGGCGATTATCTCAACTGCCCCCTGGACCGGGAACAGTACGAGCGGTTTGTCGCGGCGCTCGGCGCGGCCCAGACCGTTCCCCTGCATGACTTTGAAGACCCGAACTATTTCGAGGGGTGTCTGCCCATCGAGGTGATGGCCGCCCGCGGCATCGATACCCTCCGGTTCGGGCCGATGAAACCGGTCGGGCTGGCGCATCCGGTCACCGGCGCGATGCCGCATGCGGTGGTCCAGTTGCGGGCGGAAAACCGCGCGGCCACGGCCTACAACCTGGTGGGCTTCCAGACCAAGCTGACCTATCCCGAGCAGCAGCGCATCTTTCGCGCCATCCCCGGCCTTGCGCGGGCGGTGTTCCTCAGGATGGGCTCCATCCACCGCAACACCTTTGTCCGCGCGCCGCAGGTGCTCGACGCGACCCTGCGGGTGCGCCGCCTGCCGGGCCTGTTCATTGCCGGGCAACTGTCCGGGGTGGAGGGATATATCGAATCGACAGCCATGGGGCTGCTGGCCGGCGGCAACGCCGCCCGCCTCG
>WQUH01000289.1 GCA_009782165.1 Pseudomonadota bacterium
CGGAAGATGGCCGGAACACGAGGTATTCCGGTTAGTTTGTGCATTCGTCGAATTAATGATGGCAATGAGTTTTTCTGGTTTGTCAACCGGGCGTCACTCAAGTATATTGGATTTCCAGCGAATTTCTTGACCAGACAGTGTGTCCATCCTCCGGCATCGAGCGGCCGTCAAGGGGAGCAAGGCCAAGCCGGCCGCCCGCGGGAGGACCATTTATCATCACGACCGCGCCTGCCGCCCTCGTCTGGGAGCATGCCGGTCCACCATCAGGAAATGCCCATGGATACCCAAAACAACACGACTCTTGAAACCCTGGAACGATTACGGGCGGAATCCAGAGCCGCCGGAGGCGGGGAGAAGAAGCACGACCAGCACCGCAAGGGCAAGCTGACGGCGCGCGAACGACTCGAATTGCTTTTGGATCATGGTTCGTTCGAGGAGTTCGATGTGCTCAAACTGGGCCGAGGAGGCAGCCTGGGCGCGGAAAAGAGCTATCTCGGCGATGGCGTCATCACCGGTCACGGGACCATCGACGGCCGCGAGGTCTTTGTGTTCAGCCAGGATTTCACGATTCTCGGCGGCTCGCTGGGTGAAGCGCATGCCCAGAAGATCTGCAAGGTCATGGACCTGGCGGTCAAGGTGGGGGCGCCGATCATCGGGCTCAACGATTCCGGCGGGGCGCGCATCCAGGAGGGCGTCGACGCCCTGGCCGCCTACGGCGAAATCTTTCACCGCAACGTCCGGGCCAGCGGCGTGGTGCCGCAGATCTCCTGCATCATGGGCCCCTGCGCCGGCGGCGCGGTCTACAGCCCCTCGATCACCGACCTGGTCTTCATGGTCGAGGATTCTTCCTACATGTTCGTCACCGGGCCGAGCGTGGTGAAGACCGTCACCCATCAGGACATCACCTCCGAGGCCCTGGGCGGCGCCAAGGTGCATGCCAGCAAGAGCGGCGTGGCCCATTTCACCGTGCCCAACGACGTGCTCGCCCTGCGCGAGGTGCGGCGGCTGATCAGCTACCTCCCCTCCAACAACCGCGTGCGGGCGCCGATTCTCAACCTCAGCGATGCCCCGAACCGAACCGATCCGGCCCTGGATTATCTCATTCCGAGCAACTCCAGCCAGACCTACGACATGAACGTGCTGATCCTCTCGATTCTGGACGGGGCGGAGTTCATGGAGGTCCACGCCGGTTTCGCCCGCAACATCATCTGCGGTTTCGGCCGGCTCGGCGGGCAGACCGTGGGCCTGGTGGCCAATCAGCCGGCGGTGCTGGCCGGGGTGCTCGACAACGACGCCTCGTTCAAGGCCGGCCGGTTTGTCCGGTTCTGCGATGCCTTCAACATCCCGCTGATCTCGCTGGTCGACGTGCCCGGCTTCATGCCCGGCCCGGACCAGGAACACGGCGGCATCATCCGCCACGGCGCCAAGCTGCTCTACGCCTTTACCGAAGCCACGGTGCCGCGCATCTCGGTGATCGTCCGCAAGGCATACGGAGGCGCCTATCTGGTGATGAATTCCAAGCACATCCACTGCGATGTCAACTATGCCTGGCCGACCGCCGAAATCGCGGTTATGGGCCCCAAAGGCGCGGCCGAGGTCATCCACCGCAAGGAGATCTATTCATCACCGGACCCGGAGGCCGTGCTCAACGAGAAGATGGAGGAATACCGCCGGACCTTCGCCAACCCTTTCCTTGCCGCGCAGCGGGGCTACATCGACGATGTCATCTTCCCGCGCGATACCCGTGCGCACCTCATCCGCACGCTGCAGATGCTCGATAGCAAGAAGACCAAGGGCCCGGACCGCAAACACGGAAATATTCCCCTGTGAGGCATGCTATGTTCAATAAAATTCTGATTGCCAACCGCGGCGAAATTGCCGTCCGTATCATCCGCACCTGCAACCGTCTGGGCATCGGCACCGTGGCCGTCTACTCCGACGCCGACAGCCGCAGCCTGCACCGGCATCTGGCCGACGAGGCGGTGCATATCGGCGAGTCGCCGTCGCAGAAATCCTACCTCGTCATCGAAAAAATCATCGCGGCGGCCAAGGCCACCGGCGCCCAGGCCATCCATCCCGGCTACGGTTTTCTGTCCGAGAAGGCCGACTTCGCCAAGGCGGTCCGGGATGCCGGGCTGGTGCTGATCGGTCCGCCGGTCGAGGCCATCGACGTGATGGGCGACAAGATCACCTCCAAGGAACTGGCCAAAAACGCGGGCGTACCGGTTATCCCCGGCACCATCGAGGCGATCAAGGACGAAGACGAGGCCATTGCCAGGGCGTCCGAGGTCGGCTACCCGATCCTGCTCAAACCGGCGGCGGGCGGCGGCGGCAAGGGCATGCGCATTGTCCGCCAACCCGAGGACATGAAGGAGGCCCTGGAGGCCAGCCGCAAGGAGACCCTCAAGGCCTTCAACGACACCCGGGTCTTTGTCGAACGCTACATCGAGCAGCCCCGCCACATCGAGATCCAGGTCATGGCCGACAGCCAGGGCCAGGTGGTGTACCTGGGCGAGCGGGAATGCTCCATCCAGCGGCGCTATCAAAAGGTGATCGAGGAGTCGCCCTCGCCGGTCGTCTCTCCCGAACTGCGCGAGCGGATGGGCCGCGCGGCCTGCGACCTGGCCCGTCAGGCCAACTACGTCAATGCCGGCACGGTCGAATTTGTCCTGGATGCCCATCACAATTTTTATTTTTTGGAGATGAACACCCGCCTCCAGGTGGAGCATCCCGTCACCGAAATGGTCACCGGGCTCGACCTGGTCGAGTTGCAGCTCCGCATCGCCGCCGGCGAGCCGCTGCCCTTTGACCAGAGCGGCGTCACCTTCAACGGCTGGGCCATTGAGGCCCGGATCTGCGCCGAGGATCCCTCCCGCGGCTTCATCCCCTCCACCGGCATGATCACCCGCTACGCCGCCCCGCGCGGCAAGGGCATCCGGGTGGATTCCGGCGTCAATATCGGCGGCAAAATCGATGTCTACTACGACTCCATGCTGGCCAAGCTGATCTGCCACGGCCCGACCAGGGAAGA
>WQUH01000290.1 GCA_009782165.1 Pseudomonadota bacterium
GCCGATTGGGTGTCGGTCCACACGATCGTGCCGCTGGGCGTGCCTGCCGCGATCAACTCCTTGGCGACCCGATTGGTGGAGTCGATCTGATCGTATCGCACAATCATACAGCGAAAAGGATGGTCGGGCGGGCAACAAAAAAGAAAAGCAGAGACTCCGTCAGGAATCCCTGCTTGATCTCATGCGTATCCAGAGCGGAGTTACTTCTCTTCGTTCTGAATGCGGTCGGGACGGGCATACATGGTGGTCGATCCCGAAGACCAGAACATCAGTTCACCTTCCGTGACCAGTGCATTGGCGATTTTTTTGATGTCCCTCGGCTTGGTTTCCGGATCGCATTCATAGAAATCTTTAATGTACAACTGGGGCTTCGGCGCCTTTTTCGCTTTTTCTATGATAGCCTTTTTCAGGTCTTCTACGCTCAGTGCCATAATGCGCTCCTCGTGGTGTGTGAAAACACAAAGATGATCGGCCCTGTCTTGCGCAGAGCCGATCATCGGTTACCTGCTTGTTACTTGGTGTATGCGGCAGTATGACTTGTGAACTTGAATTGGGTGGTGGTCCGCCAGGTGTCGTATGCCAGACGATAATCGTCGATGGATTTCTCCGTGAACGCCAGTCCGGTTTTCTCGAAGAACTTCTCCCAGCCGATCCGCTCGGCCCATTCGCCAAGACGCTCATATTTCTTCGCATCCTTGGCGTAGGCTTCGAGAATCTGACGAACACAGGCGACGGTCTCGGGCCAGCGCGGCGTGGTGTTCGGCAAAAACGGCACAACCAGCTTGGAGAACTTCGGCGCCGATTTGGAGTTGGAAACCTTGCCGCCAACCAGGATGGCGATACCGTCGCCTTCCGGATCGGCAAGCGGCATGGCCGGGCACATGGTGTAGCAGTTGCCGCAGAACATACAGCGCTCGGCGTTTACCTTGACCGACTTCACCTCTTCGCCGGCGGAGTTGGTCGCCTTGGTGGGTTTGACCGCGCCCAGCGGGCAGGAGGCAATGGCCAGCGGAATTTCGCAGACGCCGGTGATGCGATCGTTGTCGATCATCGGCGGTTTACGATGGATACCCAGGATGGCGATGTCGGAAGCATGCACCGCGCCGCACATGTTCAGACAGCAGGCCAGCGCGATGCGCACCTGCGCGGGCAGCGACATGCTGCCGAAATACTCGAACAGATCATCCATCACCGCCTTGACCGGACCGGATGCGTCGGTGGCCGGCGTATGGCAGTGGATCCATCCCTGGGTATGGACGATGTTGGTCACGCAGGCGCCGGTGCCGCCGATCGGCAGAATATCTTTATAGCCCTTCAGGCCGGCCTTGAGCGCATCGAGCTTCTCTTTGCTGTCGACCATGAACTCGACGTTGTTGCGGGTGGTGAAACGAAGGTAGCCGCCGCAGTATTTGTCGGCGATATCGCAGTATACCCGCACCCGGTTGACGGTCAGCAGACGGGCGGAACCACAGCGAACCGTATACACCTTGGCGCCGGTCTCGGAAACATGCACCAGAACGCCGGGCTCGAGGATCTCGTGGTAGAGCCATTTCCCTTTGTTCTCTTTGATGACTGGCGGCAGAAAATCTCCATAGTACCGCGGCCCCAAGTCGGTAATCCGACCTTCCATAGGATTTTTCGGATCGTAACCCATTATATTATCTCCTTATAAGTAGTTCCGTTAGGTTCTATCGATGATGAAGATCAGGCTGCGTGCCGTCTTCTGAACTCGGCAACATCACGCTCCCAGCCGCCCGGTACTTCTTCTTCTCTCCAGAAGACGTACGGGTTGGAGCGCGGCTCTCTGACATGCTGCGGCATGGGCTCGACTTCCATGACGCTGAGGAAGGTCGGCAGGCCGACGCGCTGCATGGTCTCGCCCACGCGCTCGCGGTTCTTGCCCACTTCCATCCACCAATCCCAAACCTTCTCGATCATGTCGACGATGCTTTGGAAATCATCTTCGGCATTCACCTCGATGAACGGAATGATCAGGGTGGCGAACTGGGCGCCGTCAAGGATCGGGGCCTTGGCGCCGATGCAGATGGAGGCGCCTTTCTCGAGGCCGGGACGGAGGGCGCGGGGCATGACGTTGATGCAGTGCATGCAGCGGGTGCATTCAGCATCGTCGATCTTCAACTCGTTGCCTTCCATCCACATGCAGTTGGTGGGACACAGCTTGATGACTTCCTTCTGAATATCGAATTTACCCCAATCGCGGCCCTTATGGGCGCCGGCGTTGGACGGATACTCGGGATCGTTGGCGATATATTTCTGCACCGCGGCCTGGTCGATGCGGATATTGTCCTTCCAGGTGCCGATAACGGCAAAGTCGGAACGGGCGATAGCGGCAACGCAGTCGTTGGGGCAGGCGGAAAATTTGAATTTGAATTTGTAGGGGAAGGCGGGGCGATGGATCTCGTCCTGGTAGCGCTGGGTCAGGCTGTTGCACACTTCCTGCGCATCGTAGCAGGCCCACTCGCAACGGGAGTCGCCCAGACAGCAGGAGGGGGTACGCAGGTTGGAGCCGGAGCCGCCGAGGTCTTGCTTGAGATCGTGGGTCAGATCCCAGAACAGGGGCTCAAGATTCTCCGTCCTGGTGCCAAGGAAGATCAGGTCGCCGGTGGAGCCGTGCATATTGGTGACGCCGGAACCGTATTTTTCCCACAGATTCATCAGGGCGCGCAGGTTCTCGGTGGAGTAGTAGAGGCCTGAAGGCTGGGCGATACGAATGGTGTGAAAATGCTCTACTCCGGGGAACTGGGTAGGAACATCGGAATAGCGGCCAACGATGCCGCCGCCATACCCGAAAACGCCAACGATGCCGCCGTGCTTCCAATGGGTGATCCGATCTTTGAATGAAAGCTCAAGCTGCCCAAGGATGTCCCAGCACTCGGGTTTGGTTTCCGCCTGCTGCTTAAGGTCGGTGACGAAACTCGGCCATGGACCTTTTTCCAGTTCGTCCAGTAGAGGCGTTTTATGCTTTGCCATCAGTGTTCCTCCTAGAGAT
>WQUH01000291.1 GCA_009782165.1 Pseudomonadota bacterium
TTGCCTGCTGCTCCGGCGAGGCGATAAGACGCTCTTGAACTTCATGATGTATCATGATAAAAGGAAAGTTTATCTTGCAGGAGCCGGCGGACCAGGATGGACGCTGGCATAATCACACACATCCCTTTGAGTGGCCTTTGGTGTCCCGCCGTATCGGGTGGGATCGGCCGCGGGATGGAGGAACAACCAAAAAAAGGAGAAAGTATGGCAACGGTCACGATGAGACAAATGCTTGAGGCTGGGCTTCATTTCGGGCACCAAACCAGACGGTGGAATCCCAAGATGAAACCCTACATTTACGGCCCTCGCAACGGCATTTACATTGTCAACCTTGATATCACCATGAAACTGTTCAAAAAGGCATACGGTGCCATGGTGGATACCATCGCGAACGGCGGTTCTGTGCTCTTTGTCTGCACCAAGCGGCAGGGACAGGCCATCATTCAGGAAGAGGCCGCGCGCTGCGGCATGTTTTACATCAATCACCGCTGGCTCGGCGGCATGCTGACCAATTTCCAGACGATCCGCCATGCCGTTGACCGGCTCAAGAAAATCGAAGCCATGCAGGCCGACGGGTCGATCAACCGCTTCCCCAAGAAGGAAGTGTTGCAGATGGAAAAGGAGCGGGTCAAGCTCGACCGCAACATCGGCGGCATCAAAAACATGCGCAGTCTGCCCGATGCGCTGTTTGTCATTGACCCGAGGAAAGAAGACATTGCCGTGGGCGAGGCCAACAAGCTTGGCATCCCGGTGATTGCCCTGACCGATACCAACTGCGACCCGGACGGAGTGGATTTCATCATTCCCGGCAACGACGATGCGATCCGCGCCATCAAGCTGATTACCTCAACGATGGCGGATGCGGTGCTGGAGGGGAAATCACGGCGCGGCGAAGAGACGGAAGGCAATATCGATGGCCTGGAAGCCGCCATGACCACCGGGGTCGAAGAAGAGTTGGCGGCAAAAATGGAAGAGGAAGAGTGACAGCCGCCGTTGCAGCCCTGCGATATTGCGAAGAAGCGGGGACCGGCAGTTTTGTTTAATGTCTGCCGGTTCCGTTCCGCTGGGTGTCTGTTGGTGTGGTGCAGAAAATTCGTTTTGGGATAAGGAGAAGGCATGACTATTACAAGCCAGATGGTAAAAGAGCTGCGTGATAAAACCAATGCAGGCATGATGGATTGCAAAAAAGCATTGACGGAAACCGCGGGCGACATGGAGAAGGCGGTCGATCTGTTGCGGCAGAAGGGGTTGGCGGTCGCCGCGAAACGGGCCGGCCGCGAAACCAAGGAAGGCGTCATCGAAACCTACATCCACGCCGGCGGCAAGTTGGGGGTGATGGTGGAAGTCGGCTGCGAAACCGATTTCGTCGCCAAGACGGATGATTTCAAGGCGTTTGCCAAGAATGTCGCCATGCATGTTGCCGCCGCCAATCCGGTTGCGGTCACCCGTGAGGAGGTTCCGGCCGACATCCTGCAACGGGAAAAGGATATTTACGTCAACCAGGCGCTCGAGTCCGGCAAGCCGCAGCAGATCGTCGACAAGATCGTCTCCGGCAAGGTCGAGAAATATCTCGCCGAAGTTTGCCTGATGGAACAGAAGTACGTGAAGAATCCCGACCTGAGCATTCAGGATTTGCTCAACGAATTGGTCGCCAAGATGGGAGAGAATATTTCCATCAAGAAATTTGCCCGGTTCCAGATCGGGTAATGTGGCTTTTTGAGGAACTGTGCCGGTGCAGGGGCGCTCGCTTCTGCGCCGGACGGATCCCGCAGGGGACGGCAGGATGAAATTTAAGCGCGTGCTCTTGAAGATCAGCGGTGAAGCGCTGATGGGCGAAAAGACCTACGGGATCAGTCCCGAGGTGGTCAAGTTCCTTGCCCAGGAAATCCAGGCCCTGCACAATCTCAAAATCGAACTGGCGCTGGTGATCGGGGCCGGCAATATCTTTCGCGGCGTGGCTGGAGCGGCCAGCGGCATGGATCGAAGCTCCGCGGACAATATGGGCATGCTGGGCACGGTGATGAACTCGCTGGCCGTGCAGGACGGACTGGAACGCCTGGATATACCGACCAAGGTGATGTCGGCCATCACCATGCATAACGTCTGCGAGCCGTATGAACGGCTGAAGGCGATCGAGCACCTGGAACAGAAACGGATTGTCATCTGTGCGGCGGGAACCGGCAACCCCTATTTTACCACGGATACCGCGGCGGTGTTGCGCGCTTTGGAAATCAAGGCCAACGTGGTGATGAAGGCGACCAGGGTGGACGGCGTGTATGACCGCGATCCCGAGAAAGACGCCAATGCCGTCCGATATCATGCCCTGACCTTTTCCACTGTCCTGCGCGATGACCTCAGGATCATGGATGCCGCCGGCATTGCCCTGGCCCGTGACAACAACCTGCCCATCTTCGTGTTTGATATGACCAGGCCCGGCAACATTGTCAAGGCGGTCATGGGCGAGGATGTGGGTACGCTGATCTCCAATTAATCAACCAGATGACCGGCCCGGCAAACCGGGACCACGCTTCACCCGGAACAGCAGGCCGCTGCCAGTGAGGATGCTATGACAAACGCGCTCGTCGATCAGTTGAAAGAGAAAATGGCCGCCAGCATCGAAGCCCTGAAACGGGAGCTGGTGAAGATCAGGACCGGACGGGCGTCGCTGGCCCTGCTCGACGGCATCAAGGTGAATGCCTACGGTTCGCAGATGCCCATGGATCAGGTCGGCACGCTGACCATTCCTGAAAATAACATGATCGCCATCAAGCCGTGGGATCCGCAACTGCTGCCTGCCATTGACAAGGCGATCCTGGCCTCCGGGCTGGGCCTCACCCCCCAAAGCGACGGCCAGGTCGTCCGGCTGACCATTCCTCCCCTCACCGGCGAGCGCCGCAAGGAGCTGGTGAAGCAGGTCAAAAAGATCGGCGAGGAATACAAGGTCGCCATCCGCAATATCCGCCGCGATACCAACGAGTCCCTGAAAAAGCTGAAAAAGGACAAGGCCATTTCCGAGGACGAGATGTTCCGCTTCCAGGAAGAGGCGCAAAAGGTGACCGACGGTTACATCCATCAGGTCGACGAGATCGCCGGAGGGAAGGAAAAAGAGGTCATGGCGGTGTAATCCCGTCGGTGAGCGATTGTGGACGCGCCAGACATACAGAAATCAGGCCCCCGCCATGTGGCCATCATCATGGACGGGAACGGCCGCTGGGCCGAGGAACGGCGCCGGCCCCGCCTGTTCGGGCACAAGGCTGGCGTGGAGTCGGTGCGGGAGATCGTCGAGACGGCCAGCGAGATCGGGATCGGCGTGCTGACCCTCTATGCCTTTTCCACGGAAAACTGGAATCGTCCCGCCGGCGAGGTCAGCGGGCTGATGGGCCTGTTGAAAAGCTACCTGCAATCCGAGCTGCGCACCATGGTGCGCAATGGCATCCGCCTGCAATGCCTGGGCGAGCAGGATCGCCTGCCCGAAGACGTCGGCGCCGTGCTGCGGCAGACCATTGCCGATACGCGCTCCTGTCAGGGGATGGTTTTGAACCTGGCGCTCAGTTATGGCGGCAGGAGCGAGATGGTGCTCGCGGTGCGGGAGCTGGCGCGCAAATGCCGGGAAGGCATCCTCGATTGGCGCGCGCTCTCCGAGGCCAGCATCAGCGACCATCTGTTCACCGCCGGTCAACCCGATCCCGACCTCCTCATCCGCACCGGCGGCGAACACCGCCTGTCCAATTTTCTCCTGTGGCAGTCCTCCTATGCCGAACTCTATTTCACCGAAACCCGTTGGCCTGATTTCCGGAAACAGCAGTTTCTCGAAGCCATCGCCACCTTCCACCTCAGGCAGCGCCGGTTTGGCCGAACCGGGGCGCAGGTGCAGGAGGGATAAGACATGAGTCGGGTCATCCCCGGGATCTGCCTGGCAGCGGGCTGGTTCCTGTTGCTGTTCTGGGGGCCTTTTGCCCTGTTCTGGGCCGTGATGCTGCTCGGGGCCGTGCTGGGGCTCCACGAATTTTTCCGCATGACCCTGGGGTCTGTGCGGGACTGGCGGGAGGCGGCGACGGTCGTCTGCTGCCTCGGCCCGGTCCTGGCCTCCTTTTTTGGCAGCGGCGACGCGGTCCTGGCCGGGATCATGTTCAGTCTGCTGGCCCTGGCCGCGCTGGCGCTTCATGGGTACGGCAGCATGGACGATTCGTTGCAGTATGCCGGCTATGCCGGTTTCGCCTGCATCTACGTCTCGGCCTGCATAGCCCACATGGTCCTGCTGCGGGCGCACCCGCAGGGCGTCTTCTGGCTGACCATGCTGGTCGCCATCGTCGCCGGGTCGGATACCGGCGCCTACTATGCGGGCCGGGCCTTTGGCAAACGCAAGCTCTTCCCCCTCATCAGCCCCAAAAAGACGGTGGCGGGCGGGGTCGGCGGCCTGGTTGCCGGCGTGGTCGCGGCCGAGGGCATCAATCTGCTCTTCCCGCAACCGGCCCATCCGGTGACCCTGTTGCTGGTGGCGGTGGTCCTGGTGGTGATCGGCATTGCCGGCGACCTGACCGAATCGATGATCAAGCGTTCGGTGGCCTGCAAGGATTCAGGCACCCTGCTCTTTGGTCATGGCGGTCTTTTGGACCGTCTCGACAGCCTCCTGCTCACCGCGCCGGTGCTGTACTATCTGCTGCGGTTCGGCCTGGTGTGATGAAGGCCCTGGCGCTGCTCGGTTCCACCGGTTCCATCGGCCGCAACGTCCTGGCCGTGGTCCGGCAGTTTCCCGAGCGATTCAAGGTTGTCGGCCTTGCCGCCGGGCGCAATGTCGACTTGCTTGCCGCCCAGGCGCGGGAATTTGCGCCGGAATGCATTGCGATCGGCGAACCGGAGCTGGCCGCAGCCCTTGCCGCCATGCTGCCAGCCCGCTACCAATCGCGGATTGTCGTCGGCCCGGAGGGCAACTGCCAGGTTGCCTCCCTGGCATCGGCAGACATGGTCGTCTCGGCGGTGGTCGGTTCGGCGGGATTGCTGCCGGCCTTGGCGGCCATACGCGCCGGCAAGGATCTCGGTCTGGCCAACAAGGAAACCCTGGTGATGGCCGGCCGGCTGGTCATGGAGGCGGTCCGGGCGTACGGGGTGCACCTTTTGCCCATCGATTCGGAGCATAGCGCCATCTTTCAGGCCCTGGAAGCCGGACGCCGGGAGGATGTGTCCAGGATTATCCTCACCGCTTCCGGCGGACCATTCCGCACCTGGGACGACCAGGCCCTGGCCGCGGCCGCCCCCAACCAGGCCCTGGCCCACCCCAACTGGAACATGGGCCGGAAGATCTCCATCGATTCGGCGACCCTGATGAACAAGGGTCTGGAGGTGATCGAGGCCCGCTGGCTGTTCGATGTCGCGCCAGAGCAAATCGAGGTGGTCGTGCATCCCCAATCCATCGTCCACTCCCTGGTGGAGTACCGGGACGGCGCGGTGCTGGCCCAGTTGGGCATCCCGGACATGCGCATCCCCATCGCCTATGCCCTTGCCTATCCCGAGCGGCTGGATCTGGGATTGTCCCGCCTCAACCTGACGCAGTGCGGCAATCTGGCCTTCGAACAGCCGGATCATCGGCGTTTTTCCGCCCTGCGGATGGCGTATGCGGCCCTGGCCATGGGCGGCGTCAAGCCGGCGGTGCTCAATGCCGCCAACGAGGTCGCGGTTGAGGCCTTCCTGGCCGGCCGGATCGGATTCACCCGGATCGCGGCCGTTGTCGCCGCCGCTTTGGAGGCAGTCGGCCAGGGAGACGAGCTGGACCTTGCGGCCATCCTGGCTGCCGACCGGGAGGCGCGGATCGCGGCCGAACGGGCGATCGGCGCGGCCTGAAGCTTGTCGCCAACTCTCCTTTTGTGTATGCTGTATCTGATTGTTTATGCATGGAATAAATTCTGTTCTCGCTTTCATCATTGTCCTTGGCGTCCTGATTTTTGTCCATGAGCTGGGCCACTTCCTGCTGGCCAAGGCCTTCGGGGTGCGGGTGCTGAAATTTTCCCTCGGCTTCGGCAACAAGCTGGTGGCGCGGCAATGGGGCGAGACCGAATACCTGATCAGCGCCTTTCCCCTGGGCGGCTATGTCAAGATGTACGGCGAGCACCAGGAGGAAGAGGTGCGCCCGGAGGATCGGCACCGCTCCTTTTCCCACAAGGCGGTGTGGCAGCGGTTCAGCATCGTGTTCGGCGGGCCGCTGTTCAACCTGCTGTTTGCCGTGGCGCTCTTCTTTGCCATGTTCATGTTCGCCGGTATCCCCGAACCCATCGATTCCACCCGGATCGGCGAGGTTGCCGCCGGTTCGCCGGCCGACCAGGCCGGTCTGAAGACCGGAGATGTCATCCGGTCCATCAACGCGGCCTCCGTCACCTCCTGGGTGCAGGTGTCCGAACGCATCCAGGACAGCGGCGGCGAAGCCGTGACCCTGGTGGTGGACCGCCAGGGACAGGAGTTGACCTGCACCGCCAAACCGACGATGCAGAAGGTGAAAAACCTGTTCGGCGAGGAGGTGGGCGAGCGCTACATGCTCGGCATTACCCGCAGCAGCGACTTCACCTACCGGGCGGCTTCCTTCGGCGAATCGTGCGAAGCGGCCCTGTGGCAGACCTGGAACCTCGGCTACCTGACGGTGATGGGGATCGTCAAGATGATCCAGCGGGTCATTCCGGCCAGCGAACTGGGCGGCCCGATTCGGATCGCCGAGATAGCCGGCGAGCGGATGGAGGCCGGTTGGCTGAACCTGCTCTACTTCATGGGCCTGCTGAGCGTCAATCTCGGCATCCTCAACCTGTTGCCCGTGCCGGTGCTGGACGGCGGCCATCTGGTGTTTCTGTCCCTGGAAGCGGTCCGGCGCAGGCCCTTGAGCGACCGGGCCATGGAGATCAGCCAGAAAGCCGGCATCGCCATTTTGGGCACCCTGATGGTGTTCGTTTTTTACAACGACATCCTGCGGCTGGTCAAACGATGGCTGATCTCCTGATCCTGGCCATCGAGACGGCGACCGGCTGCGGCAGCGTGGCCCTGACCAGGGGCGCCGGCCCGGCGGGCAGGGTGCTGGCCGAAATGACCCTTCAGCCCGAAGTCACCCATGCCAGGCGTTTGCTGGGCTCGGTCGCCGCGGTGATGGCGGCGGCCGGAGTCGGCTGGAGCGAACTGGCGGCGGTGGCGGTCAGCCAGGGGCCGGGCTCGTTCACCGGCCTGCGGATCGGTATGGCGGCCGCCCAGGGGCTGGCCATGGCCCTGGCCGCTCCCCTGCTGCCCGTGCCCACCCTGGACGGACTGGCGGCCCAGGTCGTTCCGGGCGATCTGCCCATCTGCTGCCTGCTCGATGCGCGCAAACAGCAGGTCTACGCCGGGTTCTACCGCTTCCGGCAGGCGCAATGGCAGCGGACCGAGCCCTTCCTGGCCGTGAGCCCCAGGGAGCTGGCCCAGCAGGTTCTGGCGGAACCGACCCTGCTGGTCGGCCCCGGCCTGCATGTCTGCCGGGCCGAGTTGGCCGCCCAGCCGCTGGCGCGGCTTGCCGAGGCGGGCTTGATCCATCCCAGGGCGGCAATGATCGGCCTGTGCGCCGGCCAGATGCTGACCGACGGCGTCGGCCCGGCCACCGAACCGGTGACGCCGCTGTATGTGCGGGCCTCGGAGGCGGAACTGAACATGCGGACCATGCGGGAGGCAGGGCGGGAAACGACATGATTGCACGCAGAGAAACCCGCCAAATCCAGGTCGGCCCGGTGGCCGTCGGTGGCGGCGCGCCCATCGCGGTCCAGTCGATGACCAACACCATGACCGACGATGTCGAGGCCACGGTTCGGCAGATCCACGAGCTGGAGGCGGCCGGATGCGAGATCATCCGGGTGGCGGCGCCGGACATGGCCGCGGCCCGCGCCATCGCCGCGATCAGGGCGCGGATCGCCATCCCCCTGATTGCCGATATCCACTTCGACGCCCGGCTGGCGGTGGCGGCCATGGAACATGGGGCCCAGGGCATCCGCATCAATCCGGGCAACCTCGGCGGGCCGGACAAACTGGCACGGGTGGTGGACGCGGCCAAGCTGCACCGGGTGCCGATCCGGGTGGGGGTCAATTCCGGCTCCATTGACAAAACCCTCCTGGCCCGTTATGGCTATCCGACCCCGGAACGGCCGGACGCCCTGATCGCCAGCGCGCTCGATAACGTCCGCCTGCTGGAGGAGCACGGGTTTTGCGAGATCAAGATCTCGATCAAATCCGCGGACGTCCTGACCACCATCGCCGGCTATCGGCTGTTGGCGGAAAAGACCGACTACCCGCTGCACCTCGGGGTGACCGAGGCGGGCGGCCTGATTGCCGGCACGGTCAAGTCGAGCGTGGCCCTGGGCATCCTGCTGGCCGAGGGGATCGGCGATACCTTCCGCATCTCGCTGACCCGCGATCCGGTGGAGGAGGTGCGGGTCGGATTCGAGCTGCTGCGCGCCCTGCGGATCCGCGA
>WQUH01000292.1 GCA_009782165.1 Pseudomonadota bacterium
TGGCGCCAGCGCGCTCACCGCGCCGCCGGGCAGGATGACGCTGAGACCGACGCCGCGCTGGTCGGCGAGCTTGCGGCCAATGCCCAGAAGCTCGTAGCTGACCGGGGCGATCTTGCCGTGACGGTATTCGGCAAAGACCATGATGCCCGCATAGGCGGCCAGATCGGCCTGCACCCGTTTTTCCGCGGTTTCAATCCTCAGGGCCTGTTCAGGGCAGGTATCCACGCATGCGCCGCAGAGCGTGCACGAGTCGTTGACCACAGCGCAATCCGCCGGGACGCTGATCGCCCCAAAGGCGCAGGTGCTCTCGCACATGCCGCAGGCGGTACATTTATCGCGGTCGATTATCAGCATGAACCACTCCGGTAGAAAAAATAAACAAAGCCCGTGCGCCTAGAGATGCGCCTTGAGACAGGCCACCAACTGATCGACCTGCTCGTCGACGCTGCCGGAAAAGATCCTGCGGTCGCCTCGGGGTTCCGGCGAAAAGACCCGCACCACCTGGGTCGGCGATCCGGCCAGGCCGATGCACTGCGGGTCAGCGCCGATCGCCGCGGCGGTCAGATGCCTGATCTCCGCCTTCTTCGCCTTCATCTTGCCCTTGAGGGAGGCGACCCGCGGTTCGTTGATGTCTTTGACCACGGTCAGCAGGGCCGGCAAGGGCAAACGGAGGACGTCATAGCCGTCGTCCATCATCCGCTCCACCTCGATGGCCGCGGCGGACACCTGACGGGTTTTCTGGACACAGGCGACATACGGCAGGCGCAGGCGGCAGGCCAAACCGGGGCCGACCTGGGCGGTATCGCCGTCAATGGCCTGCTTGCCGCACAGGATCAGATCAAAGCCGCCCAGGGTCTGCACGGTCTTGGCCAGGGTGTAGGAGGTGGCCCAGGTATCGGCCCCGGCAAAGGCGCGGTCCGAGACCAGCACCCCCTCGTCGGCGCCGCAGGCAATGGCTTCGCGCAGCACCGCCTCGGCCTGGGGCGGCCCCATGCTGACCACCGTGACCGTTCCGCCCAGCTTCTCCCTGATTGCCACCGCCTCCTCCAGGGCATGGCGGTCGTAGGGGTTCATGATCGATTCCACCCCTTCCCGCGCCAGGGTGTTGGTCTTGGGGTCGAGCCGGACATCCTTGGCATCCGGAACCTGTTTGACACAGACAAGTATCTTCATCGTCGGCCCGTCGCTTACGAGTATTCTTTGTTCAGTTCCTGGCCCACGACATTGCGCTGAATCTGGTTCGTGCCTTCATAGATCTGCAAAATCTTGGCGTCGCGCATCATCTTTTCCACCGGATATTCCTTCATATAGCCGTAGCCGCCCAGGATCTGCACGGCGTCGGTGGTCACCTTCATGGCCATGTCGGTGGCAAAGACCTTGCACATGGACGAGACCTTGGACATATCCTTGGGATGGCTGTCGATGTGCTTGGCAGCGGCATAGACCAGGGCCCGGCCGGCCTCGAGCTGGATGGCCATGTCGGCCAGCATGTGCTGCACGGCCTGGAAGGAGATGATCGGTTTGCCGAACTGGACCCGCTGCTTGGCATAGGTGACGGCCTCGTCCAGGGCGGCCTGCGCCAGGCCGATGCCCAGGGAGGCAATGCCGGGACGGGACAGGTCGAGCGTTTTCATCACCGTGATGAACCCGGTTCCCCGCCGGCCAACCAGCCGATCCCTGGGGATGCGGCAATCCTTCATGATCAGTTCCCGGGTGGAGGATGAACGGATGCCCATCTTGTCTTCCTTCTTGCCGTAGGAAAAACCGGGATCCCCGTCCTCGACCACGAAGATGGATGCGCCCCGCGGCCCCTTGTTGGGATCGGTCATGGCAACGATGCTGTAGATCTGGGATTCCCCGCCGTTGGTGATCCACTGCTTGGTGCCGTTCAAGACCCAGCAATCGCCGTCTTCCACGGCCGTGGTCCGGATGCCCGCGGCATCGCTCCCGGCATTGGCCTCGGTCAGGCCAAAGGCGGCCCAGCGGGCGCCGCTGGCGATATCCGGCAGATATTTTTGTTTTTGCTCGTTGCTGCCGGCGATCATCACCGGAAAGATGCCCAGGGCGCTGGCGGCAAAGCTGGTGGCCACCCCGACGCAACCGCGCGCCAGTTCCTCCATGGCCAAAACAATTTCAAAACCGCCGCCGCCCAGGCCGCCATACTCCTCGGGAACAAAGATACTGAACAGATCGGCCTTGGCTATATCTTCCAGGATCGCGCGGGGAAACTGATTTTTTTCGTCCAGTTCGGCCCGCGCCGGGATAATCTTCTCGTTGGTGATTTCCCGGGCGGTATCGATGATCATCTGTTGCTGCTCGGTGAAAAAATAATCCACAGGTACCCTCCTTCGTTCTTACCAGCGCATAAGCAGCGACCCCCAGGTGAGGCCGCCGCCAAAAGTAATCAACAGCACCGTATCCCCTCGGGCGATCCGCCCCTGTCTGTACGCCTCGTCCAGGGCGATGGGAATACTGGCCGCCGAGGTGTTGCCATACTGGCTGAGATTGACGAACATCCGCTCCTCGGGCATCCCCAGCCGTTCGCGCAGATTGGCGAGGATGCGGATATTGGCCTGATGCGGAATCAGCAGGTCGATGTCGTCGATGGCGAGACCGTGTTGCCGCAGCAGGGTGGTTGCCGAGTCTTCCATCAGCCGCACGGCATGCTTGAAGACATCGCTGCCGCTCATGCGGATGTACTCGCCCTGCCATTCTTCCCGCCGCAGGTCCGGATTGAAGCTCTGCGGACTGTCCATGGCGAGCAGGTTCCACAGGGTGCCGTCGGAATGCAGATTGCTGCCGAAGACCCCCCGGCCGTCGGAGGCCCCGGCGAGAACCACCGCGCCCGCGCCATCGCCGAAAAGCACACAGGTGTTCCGGTCCTGCCAGTTGAGCCGGGCGGAAAGCGTTTCCGCGCCGATCAGCAGGATGCGCATATCCGGGCGGCTCTGGATGTAGCTGTTTGCCAGATCGAGACCATAGGTAAATCCCGCGCAGGCGGCGTTGAGATCGTAGGCAAAGGCCTTGGATGCGCCCAGTTCGGCCTGCACGAAACAGGCGGTGGACGGCATGATCATGTGCGGCGAAATGGTCGCGACCACGATCAGATCCAAGTCTTCCGGGGCAACATCGGCCATGGCCAGGGCCCGGCGTGCGGCCCCGGACGCCAACTGATAATTCTGTTCGCCGGGACCGGCGATGCGCCGTTGACGGATGCCGGTGCGGGTGGTGATCCACTCGTCGGAGGTCTCGACGATCTGTTCCATGTCGGCATTGGAGAGCGTTTTCTCCGGCAGACAGGAGCCTGTACCAAGGATGACGGCTTTGGTCATGAAAACTACCTGATCAGGCAGCGTATTCGCCGAGGGCCTGCACAATGGCCTCGTTGACGCGGTGCCGCACCATGCGGGCGGCAACTTCGATGGCATTGCGGATGGCGACCGCATTGGATGCCCCATGACAGATAATGCCTGTGCCATCGATGCCCAGCAGCGGGGCCCCGCCGTATTCGGCGTAATCCACCTGTTTTTTGAATCCGGCAAGGGCTTCGCGGATCAGCAGATAGCCGATTTTGGCGCGCCAGGTCTTCATGATTTCCCGCTTCAGCATCTGCATGGCCGCCTCGGCCAGCCCTTCGCTGATTTTTAAGGAAATATTGCCGACAAACCCATCGCACACCACCACATCGACGTCACCCTTGTACACGTCGCGGCCTTCGACATTACCGATGAAATTGAGCGGGCTTTGTTGCAGCAGAGGGTAGGTTTCCTTGACCAGGGCGTTGCCTTTGCCGGTCTCCGCGCCGTTGCTCAGCAACCCGACGCGCGGATGATCGCAGTTGAGCAGCAGGCGCGTGCAGGACGAGGCCATGACGGCGAACTGATAGAGATGCTGGGCCCGGCAATCGACATTGGCCCCGATATCCATCAACATCACCGGTCGCTTCACGGTTGGGAAAAAACTGGCGATGCCCGGCCGGGAGATGCCGGGCAGGCGGCCAAGTTTCCTGATCGCCGCCGCCATGGTGGCGCCGGAATTGCCGGCGGAGACCACGGCGTCCGCGGCCCCGTTTTTGACGAGATCGAAGCCGACCATGATGGTCGACTCTTTCTTCCTGCGGACCGCCTCGACCGGCGAATCGTCCATGGTGATGACTTCCGGGGCGTGGTGGACGGTTATCCGGTCCCGGAACCCGTTCCCACCCGTCGAAAGGCCGGCAACTTGTTGCTCCAGCAGAGTATGGGGCCCCAGCAAGATGACATGGAGATCGCTTCTCTCCCGAACCGCGGCAAGCGCGCCTTGGATCGCCATCTCAGGCCCCCGGTCGCCGCCCATGGCGTCAAGGGCTATCCTCACAACGGCGCCTAATTCTGATCTTCTTCGAGATCGAGGACGCTCCGTCCCTTATACTTGCCGCAGCCGCCGCACAGTTGATGGGGCATTTTGGGCTCCCCACACTCGGAGCACTGCCCGACGTTCGGCATGGTCAGGGCATCGTGCGACCGCCGAAGCCTTGTCCGGGAATGGGAATGTCTGCGTTTCGGTAAAGCCATTGTATTCCTCCATTGATCCTCGACACCCGCAACCGGCCTGCGTGCAGCGCAAACGGGCGTCTTTCGGATAGTTGTCGTTATTTTTTCAGTTGGCCGAGAACCGCAAAGGGCGAATTCTCATGCCTGTCGGCGCATCCGCATCCACCCAGGTTGCGGTTTGCGCCGCAACCGGCGCAGATGCCCCGGCATTGCTCCGAACACAGACTCTTCACGGGCAGCGCCAGATACAGTTGTTGCCGGATGACATCGTCGAGGTCGATGACGGGTTCATCCAGCACGATCGTATCCAGATCGGGTACCTGGTACTCCAGATCCTTCACCTGCCACGAAGAGGCATCGGTTTCAACTTCAAACAGCAACTGCAGGCCCGCATCCACTTCCTGCCGATACGGCGCCAGACAACGGTCGCAGTCCACGATCACGACGCTGTGCAGCCGCCCCTGCAACTGCACCTTGGTCTCGCCTTTCCTGGTCAGGGAGCAGCGCGCCACCAGCGAGCCGTC
Source organism: Pseudomonadota bacterium (assembly GCA_009782165.1). GTDB lineage: Bacteria > Desulfobacterota > Desulfobulbia > Desulfobulbales > Desulfobulbaceae > Desulfobulbus. Next base: position 5,057 of record WQUH01000292.1, read on the forward strand.
GACGACCGAGCCGGGCAAATCCTCAAGTCCTTCGATTTTCCGGATGTCGTAGTGACTGCCGTGGGGAGATATTTCACTGAATCGAACCAGCATCGCCAACCAAGTTCCGTTTTGTACGCGTCAAACGGTGAATTGTACAAAAAAAAATTGGTTCCGCCAAGTAAAAAGAAAAAACAGCGGTGTTGAGGGAACAACCAACACATCCGTCCCCGATCCATCCGGCGCGATGGGGAAACGGGCGGCAAAGGAAACGAGAGGAAAGGCTGCGACCGAAAAAAGCGGGTGTCAGCTCTTGTTGAAATTTTTCTCCAGCTCGGCAATCTTCCCTTTCAACTGCTTGACCAGACCGGGATATCCATCCTTGCGCAGAATTTCGCTGAACTGTTCCATGTAGTTGCGGACAAGGCTCACCCCTTCGGCCACGACATCATAGACCATCCACTGATCGTTCCGCAGCAGCATGATGTAGGAGATGGGAATCGATTTATTCCTGTCGACCAACTGGGTCTGCACCTCGGCGCGGTCACCCCTGATCCTCTGCTGGATGAACTGGACCTGCTGGCCGGAATAATCATCGACCTTGCCGACATAGGCATACTGCAACAACTGGGTGAACAGGAGCTCGAATTCCTGCTGCTCCTTGTCCGCGAGATTGCGCCACTGCTGACCGAGCACGCGCTTGCTCATCTCCTGGAAGTCAAACCGCTCCCGGATCACGCCGATCATCCGGTCGCACTGTTGCTGCTTGGTCATGCGCTTCAGGCCGGGGTCGGAGAGCGCCGCGGTTACCTTGGCCAGGAATGGACGGAGCTGTTCGGTGGGATCGGGCGCTGCCGCGACACCGCTCCGGCTGCCCAAGACAACCAGCAGAAAAAGGAGGCAAGCGCACAAAACCGGGGTGATTGCACTGTTGCGTCGCATAGGTACACCATACTTCCAACGGGTGGACCCGTTGATTTGTTGATAGAGCTGTTTATTTGGCAGCATCGGAGCGCTCGTACTGTTTGTTGCGCATCTGGTAATAGCCGTTGCGGAACGCCACATACGGGTCGACACTCATGGCTTGAACCCGCTGGTACTCGCCGAGGTGCAGGGAGACGCGGTTGACGGTCTTCAGCCCCTGCACAGCGATTGCGGTATACAAATTATCGCTCCAGGGCGGCGTATAGGTGGCCGCGGCCACGCCGTCAACCACCGCGCCTGGAAAATCCCGCAGGGTCGAAGGACCGATCAGGGGAACAACCAGGTAAAAACCGTCACCTATCCCCCAGGCCCACAGGGTCTGGCCAAAACTGGCGTATCTCGGCGCGATGCTGAATTCATTGCCGGCGGGATCGGCCAGGCCGAACACCCCGACGATGCTGTTGATGACAAAACGGCCCAGGGTCCGGCCGGCATCGCGGAATCTGCCCTGCAACAGGCAGTTGACCGAGCGGACCGGCTCGCCGAGATTATAAAAAAAATTTCCGATGCACATCCGGATATCGGCGGGCAGCACCTTGCTGTATCCCGTGGCCACCGGGTCCAGCACCCAAATATAGAATTTGTCGTTCACGACAAACATCGCCCGGTTAAAGGGCTCGATGGGATCGGCCACCTTGGTGTTCGACGTTGGCTGCTCATAGCTTTCGTCGCTGAGAAAATCGACCGTGCCGAACAGCCGTTCCGAGATCACGTCGCCGCCAAAATCCGCGGCCACGGCGCCGCGCCCGGACAAGATCGCGGCCGCCATTGCCAGCGCCAGACACAGGCGCGCAAGCCGCCCAGCCATGTTCATGTGCGCCGTTGCCATCACTTCACCTGGCCAAAGGCGAATTTTGAGATCAGAGATTCGAGATCAACCGATGATTCGGTATCGACAATGGTGCCGTCCGGCTTGTAGGATGCCTTGTCGCCACCCAGGGTAATCTGGATATATTTGTCGCCGATGATCCCCTGCGATTTGACCGAAGCCACGGAGTCAACCGGAATGACGATGCCGCGGTCGATCTGCATGGCAACCACCGCCTGCCGGTCGCCGTTCAGGGAAAGCTGACGGACCCGGCCCACCACCACGCCGGCGATCTGCACGTCGGCGCCGGCCTTTACGCCTGAAATATTGTTGAACTCCGCATTGAGCGCATAGGACTTCGCTTCAATCAGCCAGGGCACCTCGCCCAGTCGCAAAGCCAGCCAACCCAGGGCGAGGAAACCGCAGATCAGAAAACAACCAACCAATATTTCCACACGGGAATTGCCCATATTTCTGCTCCTCTATTCCTCTCCGGCTTCCTGTCCCATGACCTGCCGCGCAAACTCGCGGATGCTGGGCTGGGCGGAATAGGGTATCCGGGAGGCATCGGTAAACACGTCCAACTCTCCTTTATTCAACAAAATGATCTGATCGGCAAGAGTAAAAATCTGGGGGATGTCATGGCTGACAATCACCGCGGTGTATCCCAACCGTTGCTGGGTCTGGGTAAACAGCCGGTAGATCTCCTTGGTCATGACCGGATCCAGGCCGGTTGTGGGCTCATCGAACAGCACAATCTCCGGCGCTAATTGCAAAGCCCTCGCCAAACCGACCCGCTTTTTCATGCCGCCGCTGAGTTGGGCCGGAAACTTGTCCTCATGGCCGGCCAGTTCGAGCTGGTCCAGGGTGGCGGCGACCCGCTGCCGGATCTCCTCGTCGGAGAACCGTGTCCGCTCCCGCAGGGGCAAGGCGATATTTTCAAAGACGGTCAACGAATCAAACAGCGCCGCCCCCTGAAAGAGGACGCCGAACAGCATGCGCACCTCCTGCAGGGCCTGGTAGCCCATGCCGACAATGTCCCGGCCGCCGACCAGCACCTGGCCGGAATCCGGTTTGAGCAGGCCGAGGATCAGCTTGAGGATCACGCTCTTGCCCTGGCCGCTCCCGCCGGCAATAACCGTGGTCTTGCCCTTGGGGATCGCAAAGCTCACCCGGTCCAAAACCCGATTGCGCCGGGCCCGTTCGCCGAACGACTTGCTCACCGCCACGAAACGGATGGCGGCCGGCTCTGCCGGGAAAACCATGTCCGCCCCGCTCATAGCAGCACCGCGGTGAGCAGATAGTCGAACACCAGAACCGCGATCGACGACATGACCACCGCCTGGGTCGTGACGGTGCTGACGCTTTCAGCGCCAAAACCGGCCCCCCGGATCTTCTGGACAAAATAGCCGCGACCGGTGCAGATCCAGACGACCAACAGGCCGAATACCACAGATTTGATCACGCCCAATTTGATGTCATGGTTGGTGACGCTCTGCTGCATCCCGGCAAAAAAAGCGCCGCCATTGACGCCCATCAGTTTGACGCCCGCCAGATATCCGCCGCCAATGCCCACCACGTCAAAGACCGCGGTCAGCAACGGCACCGAGATCAAGGCCGCCAGA
>WQUH01000293.1 GCA_009782165.1 Pseudomonadota bacterium
CTGGTTACTCTTCCGCAACCACCAATACGGTGTCGCCGTAGGCATCGACCGTGGGGGTGCGAATCTGCAGGAGTTCGATCCAGCGCTTGATGGAGCCGATCAGCACCACCACGATCATCGCCAGCACGATGCAGGCCAGGGTGGCAAGCAGGATCTTGCCCTGCGGGATATAGATGGTGGTAATCTGGAGGTAGCCCGCCCACATGGTGACCCCGGCCAGGAGCAGGCCGGGAATGGCCGTGATCCAGGCATACTTGGCCTTGTTCATCCGGATCAGCATCGCGGTGCAGATAATCAGGGCGCTCGAGGCCAGCAGTTGGTTGCTCATGCCGAAGAGCGGCCAGATGGTGGAGATGTCGCCGGTGTAGACCAGGTAACCCCAGGCGCCGGTGAAGATAAAACTGGTGCTGATAATGCCCGGCCACCAGGCCTTGTCGTTGAACTTGGGGATAACGGTGCCGATCATTTCCTGGAGGAAGAAACGGCCGACCCGAGTACCGGCGTCAACGGCGGTCAGGATGAACACGGCTTCAAACATGATGGCAAAGTGGTACCAGTACGCCATCAGCCCCTTCATGAAGGGCACCTGCGAAAAGACGTGCGCCATGCCGACGGCCAGCGACACCGCGCCGCCTGGCCGGCCGGCCAGGTTTTCCTGAACCGCGGCGGCGAGCATGGGCAGATCCTGCACCTGCATGCCCAGTTTGGCGAAGGCCGCGGGCGGGGCGTTGATGGCGAAATAATCGGCCGGCACCAGGGTACAGGCGGCAATGAGGGCCATGATGGCCACAAAGCCTTCGGTGAGCATCGCGCCATAGCCGACGAAGAGGATATCGCGCTCGTTGCCGATCATCTTCGGCGTGGTGCCGGTGCCGATGATGGCGTGGAACCCGGAGATCGCGCCGCAGGCGATGGTGATGAACATAAAGGGAATGACCGGGCCGCCGATGATGGGGCCGCCGCCGTTGGCGAACTGGGTGATGGCGGGCATCAGCATGGTGGGCTGCACCATGGCTATGCCGCCGGCCAGCATGACGACCGTGCCGATCTTCAGATAGGTGGACAGATAGTCGCGCGGGCAGAGCAGCAGCCAGACCGGCAGTACCGAGGCGAAAAAGCCGTAAATGGGGATCGCCAGGGAAATGCTCTTCTTGCTCAGGGTGAAGATGCCGGCCAGGGCCGGATGCGAGGCCACATACGGGCCGATGAGAATGGCCACGAACAGCAGGGCAACGCCGAGGATGCTCGCGCCCTTCACGTCGTCAACGCGCCAGTATTGGAGATACACGCCCATGATAAGCGCGATGGGAATGGTGGCGAACACGGTAAAGGTGCCCCAGGCGCTCTCGAACATCGCGTTCACCACCGCGATGGACAGGCCCGCCAGGGTCAGGATGAGGATGAACAGCACGGCCCAGGAGGCGACAATGCCGACGGGCTTGCCGACCTCCTTGCTGGCGATGTAGGCCAGGCTGCGGCCCTTGTGGCGCACCGAGGCGAACAGCACGATCATGTCGTGCACCGCGCCGGCAAGCACCGCGCCGATGAGAATCCACAGCGCGCCGGGCAGATAGCCGAACTGCGCGGCAAGCACCGGTCCCAGCAGGGGGCCGGCGGCCGCTATCGCCGCAAAGTGGTGGCCGTACAGGTAGTACTTGTTGGTCTTGACATAATCCTGCCCGTCCGCGAGTTTCACGGCGGGCGTCGTCCGCGCCGTATCCAGGTTCAGCACCTTGTTGGCGATAAACAAACCGTAGGTGCGGTAGGCTATCGCAAAGACGCACACCGCCACAAACACCAATGTTAATGCATTCATCCCCCCTACCGCCTCCTGTCGCATTGACCTTTTTTGGATTGAGAGTTCCGCGCGGGTTCCGGACCCGGCGAGCCAAGTGTTGCGCCGTGACCACATCGGGCGACAACAGTGACCAATTCATACACCATCACATCAATCATTTCATAGATTATTTTCATCTGAGTTGATGGACACAAAAAATTCCGCGCCGCCCGCCCCGCAACCGGCCCTGCGGCGGGCATCGAGGCCCGGCGGCCGCATGGGCGGCCCGCACAATGACCGTATGGACTAGCCATGCCACCATCCGATAGCCACAAGAACAAAACCGGAACAGACGCCGTCAGCGCCCCGGCACCGGACCTTGACCAGCTTGGCTGCGATGCGCGCCCGTCCCCGCTGTCAACGGCCTTTCTCGCCACCGTCAGCCACGGGCCGGGCGTCTACCTGATGATCGGTAAAAAACAGATCCTGTACGTGGGCAAGGCCCGCGATCTGCGCAAACGGCTGAGCCAGTACGCCCACTTCGCCGGTCCGGCCCATGCCAAGATCGCGGTCATGCTCGCCCAGGTCCAGCGGGTGGAAACCATCCTCACCACCACCGAGAAAGAGGCGCTCATCCTCGAAGCCTCACTGATCAAGCAGCATCGGCCGCGCTACAACGTCATTCTCCGCGACGACAAAAACTATCCGCTGATCAAGGTCTCCACCCGCGACCCCTGGCCCAGGGTCACGGTCACCCGCAAGCGGCTGCGCGACGGCAACCGCTACTTCGGCCCCTACGCCTCGGCCACGGCCATGCGCGCCACCCTGCACCTGCTGCACGGCCAGTTTCCCCTGCGGCGTTGTTCCACCGTGCGGGAGCGGCCGCGCCCCTGCCTGAACTTTCAGATGGGCCGCTGCCTTGCGCCCTGCGCCGGCACAATCAGCCCCGAGACCTACCAGGCCATGGTGCGGGATGTGCTGTTGATCCTGGAAGGCAAGACGGACGAGGTGGTCAGGACGCTGACCGCGCGGATGGAAGAGGCCGCCGCCAAGCTGCTCTTTGAGCAGGCGGCCCGCCTGCGCGACCAGATCCATGCCTTGAGCCGGACCATCGAGCACCAGGCGGTGGCGGCCGACCACCACCTCGACCAGGATGTGTTCGGCATCCACCGGCAGGAGGCCGCCGTCGGCATTGCCCTGCTCTTTGTCCGCGGCGGCATGAT
>WQUH01000294.1 GCA_009782165.1 Pseudomonadota bacterium
TGGGCTTTGGGGTTGCCTGCCGGGTTGACGCCTCAAGCTGCAAGGTTCCCAACTGCAACGCGGGTGGCGGGGCGACCGCCTGATCTGTTGGTTCGGTTTGGGGAGCGGGCGGAGAAACCGGCGCCGGCTCGGGCGGCGGTTCCGGTTCGGGTGGAGGCTCGGGCGGCGGCGCCGCCGATGCCTGAAGCTGCGGCTGTGGGCCTTCGGTGTTCGCGGCGGCAGGGTTTTCCACCGGCGGGGGCTTCGCTGCGGCTGAATTGTCGGCAACCAGCGGCGCAATCTCGATGGTCTGCGTCGGCGGCGGCGCGGGCGTGGACGACACGGCAGGGGGGGCCTTCGTGCGCTCCGGCCATGTCCGGAAAAGCAGCACGGCCTGCCAGATCAGCAACAGCAGCCCGGCCAGCCCGGCACAGGCCGCGACCGCAAGCCACCGGCCAGGAGAACGGCGGCGCTCCGGCCGGGGGTTTGTTGTGTTCTGTCCGGCCGGACCGGTTGGTTGCGGCCGCGCCGGGGACTCGCCTTTCTCGACATGTGTCGCCGGACCTGCCAGCGGACCGCGTTGTGTCGCCTCCGGGCCGTCCGCCGACACCGGCTCGCCAGCCGGCGCGGACGGGTACGGGTCCACCTCCGGCGGCGCGGGACGGGACAGAATGGCGAAGGCCCCGGCCAGGGCCGCCTGTTCTTCCGCCAGGTCGGGCAGATCCGCCGCGATCCGCTCGATGTCGCGGTACAGGCCCGCCGCCTCCTCGTGCCTTCCCGCGGCAACGGCTGTTCTGGCCAGATAACGCAGGCGTTCCGCCTCGGCCAGCAGCCGGCTCACCTCGCCTGCCAGCGCCTGCCTTTCCCCGGCTTCGATGGCATCGCCGAATTGCCGCAGCAGAAACCGGGCCTCGAGTATCCGCCGTTCCTCAAGCTTGGCCCGGATACGGGCAACGGGATGTTCCGGAGCAAAGCCGGAGTCGCCAGACATCGATACACACCAGTCAGAAGAGCGTCTTGAGCACCAGATAGATAATGAGCCCCGCGCCTACGGAGCCATAGGACAGAAGTCAGGCAGGGCAGTCGTGGGACCGCAGAACGAAAAAGGCGGCAATGCCAGCTATGGCGGCCGCTCCGACCATCAGCAACTCTTTCATCACGATACCTCCTTGCCGGGGAAAGCGCTACCCCCGAATCTTGGCGTCCTTCTTCTTGCGCAACCGGATGGCCTTGGGTGTGATCTCCACCAGTTCGTCGTCATTGATATACGATATGCAATCCTCCAGGCTCATGTCAACCGGCGGGGTGAGAATGACCGCCTCGTCGGAGCCCGAGGCGCGGATATTGGTCAGCTTCTTGCCCTTGGCCGGATTGACGATCAGGTCGGCCGGCCGGCAGTGCTCGCCGATGATCATGCCGGGATAGACCTCGACACCAGGGCCGAGGAACAGTCGGCCGCGTTCCTGCAGGTTGAACAGGGCATAGGCCACGGTGGCGCACGGCTCTTTGACGATCATCACCCCGTTGACCCGGTTCTGGATCTCGCCGGCATGGGGGCCCCATTCGGCGAAGATGTAGTTCATCACCCCCATGCCGCGGGTGTCGGTCATGAACACCGAACGGTAGCCCAACAGCCCGCGCGTCGGTATTTTGAACTTCATCCGGGTCATCTCTTTTTCCACCCGCATATCGACCAGCACCCCTTTCAACTTCCCCAGCTTCTCGATGACCACGCCCTGGAACTGCTCGTCCACGTCCACCGACAGCTCCTCGTAGGGTTCGAGCAGGCGGCCGTCGACCTCCCGCATGATCACCTGCGGCCGGGTCACCTGAAACTCGTAGTCTTCCCGGCGCATTTTTTCGATGAGAATGGAGAGATGGAGTTCGCCCCGGCCCGAGACCCGGTAACCGATGGACTCGGTGAGCGGCTCGACCTGCAGGGCAACGTCGGAGAGCGTTTCCCGGGCAAGCCGTTCCTCGAGATGGCGCGAGGTGACATATTTGCCGTCCTGACCGGCAAAGGGCGAATCGTTGGGGATGAAGTTCATGGCGATGGTCGGCGGGTCGATCTCGATCAGCGGCAGGGGCTGGGGATCGGCGGGATCGGTGAAGGTGACGCCGACGGTCACATCCTCCATGCCGGCCACGGCCACGATGTCGCCCACCGAGGCGCTGTCCACCGGCACCTTCTGGCTGCCGCTGAAGCCGAAGATCTTGTTGATCCGCACCGGGGCAATCGAACCGTCGCGCCGGACCACGGCCAGCGGGGTGCGCAGGTCGAGCCGGCCGCTGGTCAGCTTGCCGATGCCCAGCCGGCCAAGGTAGGGCGAATAATCGATGGTGTTGATCTGGAGTTGCAGCGGCATCTCGGCGCTGCCCGACGGCGGCGGCACATGGCGGACGATCATCTCGGACACCGCCTGCATCCCGGTTGCCGGCGTGACCGGCGCGTCCGGTTCGGCCAGAGCATAGCCGGCCTTGGCCGAGGCATAGACCACCGGAAAATCGAGGACATGATCCGGGGCGTCGAGGCGGTCCAGCAGGCCGAAGACCTGATCCACCGCCCAATCGCAGCGGGCCGCCGGCTTGTCGATCTTGTTGATCACCACCAGGATGGGCAGGCCGACGGCCAGGGCCTTCTTCACCACGAAAAAGGTCTGCGGCATCGGCCCCTCCTGGGCATCGACCAGCAGCACCGCGCCGTCGGCCATGCGCAGCACTCGCTCCACCTGACCGCCGAAGTCGGCATGGCCTGGGGTGTCGATGATATTGATCTGATAGTCGCCGTACATGTAGGCCCCGTTTTTCGAGGCAATGGTGATGCCGCGCTCGCGTTCCAGATCCATGGAGTCCATCAGCCGTTCCGCCACCTGCTGGTTGTCGCGGAACATGCCGCTTTGGCGGAACAACTGATCGACCAGGGTGGTCTTGCCATGATCGACATGGGCGATGATGGCGACATTGCGGATAAACTTCTGCTCCATACTGCTCCTGCCCTTCA
>WQUH01000295.1 GCA_009782165.1 Pseudomonadota bacterium
GAGCCCTGGCCGACATCGAGAAAGCTGACCGCAAGTTCCGCCGGCGCTGCGCGCCACCAGAGCGCATGGGTGAACGAGCCGAGCGCAAACAGCGCCAGGCCCGCGGCCAGGGCGAGTTGCCGGGCGGTCTTTCCGGATTTGAGCAGAAGAAAGAGCACAAGATAGTAGGCGGCTATTTCCGCCGGGTTGGGGGTGATCGTCCAGATCGAGGACTGACCCAAGCCAAACACGACATCGGTCAGCCACACCGTCAGATCGATGGCGGGCTTGCCGATCCGGCACAGGAGGTATGCGAGGTCCGGGAAAAATGGAATCAGCGGCAGGGCCAACAGACCGCAGGGCAGGGCCCACAGGCAGAGCAAGGGTTCGATCAGCAGGTTCATGACCGGTCCGATCGGGGGAAAACGGTTGAAGTGGTAGAGCAGAATCGGCACGGTGCCGGCGGTGGCGGCCACCGAGACGTAGATCATGGACTGGAGGACACGCAGGGCCCGCGCCACCTTGGGAAAGCGCGCCGTCTCCGTTTCCTCCGGCGGCAGGAACAGCGGCAGCCGGGGATAGATCAGGTTGATGGCCAGGACCGCGCCGAAGGAGAGTTGGAAGGACGGGGTGAAGAGGGCCAGCGGCGTCAGGGCGAGGATGATCAGGGCCGCGCCGGCGATCAGATGGATCAGGGTCCGCTGGCGGCGCACCACCACGGCGAACAGCACCAACAGGGCCGTGACCAGCGAGCGGACGGCAGGGACATTGAAGCCGGCGATCCAGGTGTAGAAGAGGAGGATCGGCGCGGTCAGCGCCAGCGCCAGGGTGGGCACATGGGTATGGAGCAGCAGCCGGGTGCTCCGTTTGAGCAGCCAGGTGAACAGCGCGGCGCTGAACACCCCGAGCAGACCGAGGTGCAGCCCGGAAATGGAAAGAACGTGAAAGCAGCCGTTGTCCTTGAACGCCTCCACCAGACGCGGCGGGATGTTGACCGTGGAACCGATGAGCAGGGCCTGAAAGAGGCCGGCGCTGTCCCGGTCGAAGCGGGCGGTGAAAAATTCGGCGGTCTGTTGGCGGATCCGTTCGGGAAGAAAAAAAACATCGCGCCAGCCGGCGCGAAACGGCTCCGCCACCGGCAGGATCTCGTGGGGCGAGCGGATCCAGCCTGAACAAAAAATGTCCTGCGCCGCCATCTGCAGGCGATAGTCAAAGGCGCCGGGCGTCTGGTAATTGCGGATGCGGTCCAGGGTGACCATCACCATGATCTTTGTGCCCGGAATATACGCGGGATCGATGGTTCCGGGGACCGCGAGCCGCACCTTGCCCCGGATCGGCCGAAACCCGGCGGGGCCGGCGGAATCGTGCAGCAGCAGGGCTTCGCTGTCCAGATCCCAGCGGGTCTGTTCGCCGTTGTATTCGGTCATGGTCGACATCCGGCCGATCAAGGTCGCCCTGGTCGGCTCGGTGATCAGCGCGCCAATGTGATCCGGGTCGTCAACCGGCTGCAAGGCCCCGTGGGTATGCGCCAGGCCGGTCAGGAAGAACAGGGGCAGGACGGCAAGCGGCCGCAGCCGACGGACGAACGCAAGGCCAAGCAAAGGCAGGGGCAGCAGGGCAACGACCACGACCGGCGACCAGTCCGGACGCCAGTGCAGATCGGCTGTCCATGAGGGCAGGCAGTAGGCGACGCTGGCGCCGATAATGAAACAGACCGTGGCGCTGACCAGCAGGTTGTCGATGCAGCGCCGGATCAGCCCGGTCATGGGGGCGGGGTTGTTTGGGGCAGCAGGGGCTCGATGGCTGCCAGATGCCGGCGGACAACGCCCCGATTGGCGGCGACGCAGGCCCGCGCCGCCTCGGCCATCGCGTACCGCTGGTGGCGGTCGGTGAGGATGCGCTCGAGCAGGTGGTACAGCTCTTCCGCCGAGCCGACCTGGCCGGCGCCGCCGCAATCGATCAGTTCCGCCGCGATCTCGGCGAAATCCTCCATGTGCGGGCCGAACAGGACGGGGATGGCGGCCGCGGCCGGTTCAATGGGATTGTGCCCCCCGGCGGCGACCAGACTGCCGCCGACAAAGGCCACGTCGGCCAGGGCATAGCAGTCGGCCAGGTCGCCGATGGTATCGAGGATGAGCAGGGGCCCGCCGCCTTGGCAATCGATGCTCCAACGGCGGCAGGCAAGGCCGTGCTGCCCGGCGAGTTCGACGATTTCCCCGGCCCGTTCGATGTTGCGCGGCGCCAGAACAAGCTGGAGATCGACGATGCGGGCGAGCAGCCGCCGGTACACCTGGAAGATAACCGCCTCTTCGCCGTGGTGGGTCGAACCGCAGACCCAGAGCGGCGGCGCCACGGCAAAGCCGTACCGCTCCTTCTGGATGGCAAGGGCCCCCTGGTTGACCGTTGCCCCGCGCAGCAGACTGGTATCGAATTTGAGGTTGCCCAGGGTGACCACCTGGTCCGGCGCCACCCCCAGGGCGGTTATCTGGGCCGCATCGGCGGCGGTCTGCATGGCCAGCAGGGAAAAACCGCGAAACATCGGCAGGAAAAACCGGGAGAACCGGTGGTAGCGGCTCATGGAGGCGGCCGAGATCCGGCCGTTGACCAGGACGGTGGGAATGCGCCGGCAATGGAGGCAGTGCAGCCAATGGCGCCAGAAATCGGTCTCCACCAAAAGAAAAAGATCGGGCCGCAGAACCCGGATGAAGTACGGCGCCACCCAGCCCACATCCAAAGGCGCGGCGAGGACGAGATCGACATGGGGCGTCAGCAGCTTGCGGGCCATCTCGTGGCCGGCCCCGGTGGTTACGGAAAAGAGGATCCGGGCCTGGGGATGGGCGCTGCGCAGGCCCCGCACCAGAGGTACGGCGGAGGTGACCTCGCCCACCGACAGGGCATGGACCCACAGGGTCGGGCCACTGGCAGCGGGCAGCCGCGCCGCCTGAGCCGCCAATCCCCAGCCCAGCCGTTGGCCGATCCGGCCGCGATATTTTTTCCGGC
>WQUH01000296.1 GCA_009782165.1 Pseudomonadota bacterium
GCCGCACGCTTTTTGGTTGCCCTCCCTGGCCTGAGCTTGCTACCCTGCAACCGGTCCGGCGGAGCTTGCCGGCCAATCGCGACCAGCACGACCAGCGGAGACTGTGATGACAGCGCGGGACGATCAGTACCTGTTTCTCGACGAATTGGCGCGGCGATGGCGCCTGGACATGGACCGGATCGTGGAACTGGCGATCGACGGCGCCTTGCCGCTGTGGATCGGTTTCACCGATGTGGACCTGCGGCGGGCGGAACAACCGCCCGGCCCCGGAAGAAAAAAGGCGAAACTGCCCGCCAAGACGCGCTATGACCGGGTCGAGGTGCGGCCCGCCCCGGAGGTGCTGCGGCAGATTCTCGGCCGCTGCGACCGGCTGCTGGTCGTGGCCGAGCTTCCCTGCCTGGATGCCAGGGGCAAGCCCATGACGCTCACCAACTCGGTGGGCGATGATTGGGGCGAAACCAGCATGGTCGGGCTGAAGCCGGCCGACCTGTTTGCCCGCCTGGATGACATCGCCCGATTCGAGCAGGCAAACGCAATCAGCCACCGCGCCATCCACATCGAACCGCAAGCCCAGGCGCGCCCGACCAGCCCCGCGCCGTTGGCCGCGCCCGGCCAGGACCATCCCTGTTTCGCCCCGGAACTGCATGCCGCCGCGGCCTGCTGGCAGGCCCTGTTCGCCCAGGCCGCCGCCCCGGCAGCCACGCGCGGCAAGGCCGGGATCCTGGCCTGGCTGCAAGGCCATTACCCGCATCTCTCCCAGGCCGCCAGGGAACGCATCGCCCTGGTCGTCACCCCCGCCAAAAACGAGCGCCGCCAGACGACGCGACCTTGACGCCCATGAAACCGACCGCCATTTTTTTTGTTTTGGTCCTGCTCCTCGCGCTTCTGGCCGCACCCGGCCTCCGCGCCGCCGAAATCGACGGCTTCAGAGGCATGCGCTGGGGCAGCAATCTCGCCGATCTGCAACAGAGCAAAAAGCTGACGCTCACCAAGGAGGGCGGCAAGAGCGGCGCCTCGCTCTATGCCCTGGAAAACGACAATCTGCGCTTCGGCAAGGCCACCCTGACCAGCATCAACTATTCGTTTGCCAAGGAGCGGCTGCAGGGCGCCATCCTGCTGTTCAGCGGCGCCAAAAATTTCACCGCGGTCAAGGCCGAGGCCATGGCCAAGTACGGGGACAGCAAGAAAATAGATCAGAACGGCGAGGAGATGTACAACTGGCCCGGCGCCGCCACCAGCATTATCCTGTCCTATAACCAGCACAGCCAATCCGGCTTTCTGTTCATCAAGGCCCAGAAGATGCCGCCGCCGACCAAGACCGCGGCCCAGAAACCGACAACACCAGCGCCGCCCCCGGCCGGACCGCAGTCGCCCCGGCCCCCGGCGCGGCCGGCAGTGATTCCGTCACCGCGTCCGGCTGATCTGGAAACAGCCCTCGACCGGGCGCCGCCCTTGCCGCCGCCCCGGCAAGCCAACAGCGCGCAGTCCTTCACCCCGGAGATGCAGGCCCTGATCGGCCGGGACCAGGCGCTCACCCAACTGTGCTGGGAAACGGTGGGACCGGCGGCTGACGCCGCCTGCGAGCAGATGCAGGACAATGCCGAGCGGCTCAAGGCGATGGGCCTGTGCATGCAGCCCGGTTCAGCCGACCCGTCGGCGGGCGCCGCCGTGATCTGGCGCCGGTGCGAACCGGCGGCCGCCGCGCCGCCCATGCCGAACGCGCCTGGGCCCGACCGGATGCCGTTGCCCGTAGGGCCGGCTCCGCCGGACCAGAGCAGCCGGCCGACCGCGCCCCAGGCCGGGCCGGAACCGGCCGGACAGTGCCGGTTGATCGGCGAACTCTTTGCCGCGGCCGCGCAGATGCGCGACGCCGGAACCGAACCGCAGGTCGCGGAGCAGGAACTGGCCTGGCGGGTGAGCAGCCAGACCCCGGAAATCACCATCGAGCGCATCCGGGAGACCATCGAACTGGTCTATTTCGACCAGGAGTACGACACGATCGGCGGAGACGCGCTCATCCAGCGGGTCGTTGCCCGCTGCCAGAGCGGCCGCGGGCCGTTTGGCCACCCGTGACCGGAGGCGCGCCGCGCCGCCGGCCGCATTGCCTTTCCGCCGCTGACTGACCGCCGTGCAGTATCCGCAGCTTCCGCACCTGCCTGTCCAAGCGGTGCTGCCGGCGCTGAAGACGGCGCTGGCAGCCGGCCATGCGGTGCTGTCCGCGCCGCCCGCCTCAGGCAAGACCACCATCGTTCCCCTGGCCCTGATGGCCGAACCCTGGCTGACCGATAAAAAAATCCTCATCCTGGAACCGAGGCGGCTGGCGGCCAGGGCGGCGGCGGCCCGCATGGCGGCGCTTTTGGGCGAACCCCTGGGGCAGACCGTGGGCTACCAGATCCGGTTCGAGCGGCTGATCGGGCCGGCGACCCGGATCGAGGTGCTCACCGAGGGCATCCTTGCCCGGCGGCTGCAAACCGACGCCAGCCTTGCCGACACCGGCCTGATCGTCTTCGACGAATTTCACGAGCGCTCCATCCACGCCGATCTGACCCTGGCCCTCTGCCTCGACCTCTGCCAGCTCAAGGACGATCTGCGCCTGCTGGTCATGTCGGCCACCCTCGACACCGCCCCCCTGGCCCGGCTGCTGGGCGACGCGCCGGTGGTGGTCGGCCGGGGTCAGGCGCACCCGGTGCGCATCGACCATCTCGACCGGGAACCGCAGGGCCGGATCGCCCCGGTCACCGCCGCCGGCATCCGGCGGGTGCTGCGGGAAGAAGACGGCGACATCCTCGCCTTTCTGCCCGGCACGGGCGAGATCCGGGAGGTCCGCGACCTGCTCGCCGAGGCCCCCGACTGCGCCGGTCTGGCGCTCGTCCCCCTGCACGCCGACCTCTCCCGGCAGGACCAGGACCGGGCGCTGGTCCCCGATCCCGCAGGACGGCGGCGGATTGTCCTGGCCACCTCCATCGCCGAAACCAGCCTGACCATCGAGGGCGTCCGCTGCGTGGTCGATTGCGGCTGGTCGCGGCTGCCCGCCTTTGATCCGGGCTGCGGCCTGAGCCGGCTGACCACGGTCCGGGTCTCCAAGGCGGCGGCGGACCAGCGGGCGGGCCGGGCCGGCCGGCTCGGACCGGGCTCTTGCCTGCGGCTGTGGACCAGGAACATGCACCACAGCCTGCCCCCCTTTCATCCCCCGGAGATCCTCAACGCCGACCTGGCCGGCCTGGCCCTGGAACTGGCGGCATGGGGCGTGGCCGATCCCGGCGCGCTGCGCTGGCTCGATCCGCCCCGCGCCGGCCCCTTCCGGCAGGCGATCGACCTGCTGCGCTCCCTGGGGGCCATCGATGCGGACTTCCGCCTCACCGCCCTTGGCCGGCAACTGGCCGCCCTGCCCCTCCATCCCCGGCTCGGCCATCTCCTGCTCGCTGCTCAGGCACGCGGCCAGACCGCCCTGGCCTGCGACCTCGCCGCCCTGCTGGCCGAGCGCGATCCCCTGCGGCGCGAACCAAGCGCCGGCATCAGCCTGGAAACCAGGCTCCGGCTGCTCGCCACCTGGCGGCGCGAAGGAAACGCCGCCGCCAGCCGCGCCGGCGGCGACCCCTTGCTCTGCCGCCGGATCGACCAGGCCGCCCGGCAATGGCAACGGCTCCTGGACGACAACTCCGAAACCCGCGAGAGCGAGACCGTCGGCTCGCTGCTGGCGGCCGCCTATCCCGACCGGATCGCCCGCAGGCGGCCCGGTCAGCGAACCCGGTATCTCCTGGCCTCCGGCCGGGGCGCGGTCCTGACGCCGGACGATCCGCTGACTGCCAGCGAATATCTGGTCATCCCCCATGTGGACGCCCGGCCGGGCGAGGGGCGGGCCTTTCTCGCCGAAGCGGTGACCATCGAGGCGCTGCGGCAGGACCACGGTCATCTGCTGACCGTGCGGCAACAGGTGGAATGGGACGAGGCCCAGGCGCGGGTGGCGGCGACGCGGCGGGAATCGCTGGGCGCAATCGTGGTCGGGGAGCAGGCGCTGACCGATGCGCAGCCAGAATCGATCCGCGCAGCCCTCTTGACCGGCATCCGCCGCCTGGGCTTGGACTGTCTGCCCTGGGACCGGCAGTCCCGCCAGCTCCAGGCCCGGGTCCACACCCTGCGCCTCCACCAGCCGGAGGCGGACTGGCCCGACCTCGGCGACGAGGCCCTGGCGGCCGATCTGGCCTGGCTTGCGCCCCACCTCGACCACATCAGCGCCGCCCGCCAGCTCAGCCGGCTCGACCTGAGCGCGATCCTGACCGGGCTGCTCGGATGGGAGCGGCGGCAACGGCTGGACCGCGACGCGCCCGCCGTCTTCACCGTGCCCAGCGGCTCCAGGATCCGGATCGAATACCAGATCGACGGCCCGCCCATCCTGGCGGTTCGTCTACAGGAGCTGTTCGGCCTGGCGGAGACGCCGGCCATCTGCGGCGGCCGCGCGCCGCTGCTCCTGCACCTGCTCAGCCCCTCGCAGCGCCCCATCCAGGTGACCGGCGATCTGGCCGGTTTCTGGCGGCGCGGTTATCCCGAGGTGAAAAGGGAGTTGAAGGGACGCTATCCCAAGCATTCCTGGCCCGACGATCCGCTTGTCGCCGAGCCTGTCAGGGGCGCGCGCCGACGCAAGGCGACCTGAACCGTCGGGCTGCCCGTGGCGCTCACGTCGTTCCGCGCGCGCCATCCGTCGTCAGCACCCATTCCGTCTTTGCGGACAGCGCTTTTTACTGTTGACAAAAAGCAGTTTCTCCAATAGTACAAGTTGAGTTGTTCCCTTGATTATTTTCATCATTCCACCTGAACTGGAAAGACGATTTTGTTGGAGAAATGGACCGGTGCGCCGGTCTTTGGCCGGACGTGAAAAAAGAGATTGCATCCACCCAAGAGCGTGTTGATTTTTTTCGGAAAAGAACGAGTAAAAATTTGTTCGAGATTTTTCGGCACATGTTTTTGAGGAGAGCAAGGAAAAAAATGGCTCAACCATGACACAAAGAGCATCGAAAGCAAAGATGGTGTTTCGTCACCAGGCGAGCCAGAAAAAAGGCCGGCAAAAAAACAACTGTTGATCCCGTTTTTTTGTCGGCTTTTTTTGTATAGGGGGAGCCGGATGCCATTCACGGTGTCCGGGTAACGTAAATGTTCAAAGGAAAGAGGTGCACATTGGAAACGAACGCAAAAATGTTCTGGACTGGCCTATCACCCGATGAAGCTCGGGAAGCCCTCGTCAACAAAGACAAGTCCAAGAAAGACAAACGGATGACCCTGAAAGAGGCTGTCGCCCGTTTCGTCAAGCCCGGCTCCAACGTTGGCATCGGCGGCTTTGTCAACACCCGCCAGCCAATTGCAATCTGTCACGAGATGATCCGGCAGGGGTTCAAAGATCTCACTCTCTCCTGGCAATCGGCCGGCCTGGCCCCGGAACTGCTGGCCGGCGCCATGATGGTCCGCCCGGACCACTGTTCGATCAAGCGGATCGAGTTGGCCTATTGGGGACACGAATCCTTCGGTCTGTCGCCGGCATGGCGTTATGTGGCCGAACGCGGCCTGATCGAGGTCGAGGACTGGAGCAACTACAACATGTCCGCCCGCTTCAAGGCCGGCGCCATGGGCTTGCCCTTCCTGCCCACCCGCAGCCCGCTGGGCGGCGACATTAAAAACACCAGCCGGACCAAAATCATCGACTGTCCCTTCACCGGCCGGCCCATCGGCCTGGTGCCCGCGAGCCATCCCAATGTGGGTCTGATTCACGTCCAGGCGGCCGACATGTACGGCAACTGCGTCATCCGGGGCGGCGAGTCCACCTGCGCCGAAATCGCCATGGCGTCCGACTTTACCATCGTGACCTGCGAACAGCTTGTCTCGCACGAACTGATCGCCCGCAATCCGGAAGATACCACGATTCCCTTCCCGGCGGTCGACGCTGTCGTTCACGTACCGTTCGGCGGCTACCCCGGCGCCTGCCGCCGCAGTTATTATTTCAATGGTGATGCCATCCGCGAATACCTCGGCCTCATTACGCCGATGGTCAAGGGTGGTTCCGCAGATGGCCTGAAAGCTTGGTTTGATAAAAACATCTTCGGTGTAGAGACCTTCGAGGACTACATCGAGAAGTTCTCGATCAAGAAGCTGCTTGCCGACCAACTGGTGGAATTCCATAACGACGAGCGGCTGGCGTAACGCCTGCGGATCCTCGTATCGGAATCATACGGAACCTTTGAGATAAGGAGTCATCATGACAGTATCAACTGATTATACCGCTCAAGAAATCATTGTTGTGGCGGGTGCAAAAATTCTGGAAGACAAAAAAATAGTCTTTGTCGGAACCGGCCTCCCGATGGTGGCCTCGCTCCTGGCAATTCTCACCCATGCCCCGGGATTGATCCCGGTCTTCGAAGCCGGCGCCGTGGCGCCGCCTCTGAAACACGGTCTCCCCATCTCGGTCGGCGACTCCAAGACCTTCACCGGCGCTTCCTATCTGAAGGGCCTGAACGCGGCCTTTGAGTTGACCCAGCGCGGTTATGCCGATTACGGTTTCATCGGCGGCGCCGAGGTGGATATGTACGGCAACCTCAACTCGACCATGATGGGCGCCTTCCCGGCCGATTACGCCAAGCCGAAAGTCCGTCTGCCCGGCTCCGGCGGGGCCAGCGACATTGCCGCCTCCTGCGAGCGGACCATTCTGATCGTTCCCCACGACAAGAAGAAGTTCAACGAGAGGCTTTCCTACATCACCAGCCCCGGTCATCTCGACGGCTCCCCCGACGCCCGCCGCAAAGCCGGCATGCAGGGCAAGGGCCCGCATCGGCTGATCACCACCAAGGGCGTGTTCGACTTCGATGAGAAGACCAAGAGAATGCGCATTCTCCAGACCTTCCCCGGAGAAACGGTTGAATCCATCCAGGCGAATACCGGTTTCGAGCTGCTGGTTGCGCCCAATGTCTCCCAATTCCAGGCTCCTACGGTTGAAGAAGTCCGCCTGATCCGCGAAGTGGTCGATCCGGACGGCGCCTTTGTCAAGCGCGTTGCCAAATAAGCAAAAGCAGCGGGGCAGTGCCGCCGAAAAACGGCACTGTCCCGCCCACTGTTGTGCTGTCTATTTGCGTTTCTCGAAAAGGAATTCGTTTCACACTATCTGCCAGAGCATCCTGTACCGCATTTCAACAACATAGACTTGAACCAGGCAGTCGACACTTAGAAAAACACCTACTGTCCGGCGGGTTGGTGCTCCCGCGGACCTGCGGCGCCTCGAATCCATCCTCTTTCGAGACAATTTCGGTCGCGACATCAATGTTGTGCATTCCTGCCGTCATCCGATCAAACATCTATCATACAGGAGCTGAACACATGAAAATTCTCAAAATCGATCATCTTGGCATTGCGGTCCCCAACATGGAAGAGGGCAAGAAGTTCTGGTCCGATGTCCTGGGCCTCAACGTGGAAGGTTCCGAGACCGTCGAGGAGCAGAAGGTGACCACCGTCTTCCTGCCGGTCGGCGACAGCGAGGTCGAGCTGCTGGTTTCCACTTCCCCCGATGGTCCGATCGCCAAATTCATCGAGAAAAACGGCGGCAAGGGCGGATTTCAGCATGTGGCCTTCCGGGTGGACAACATCGAGGCGGCATTGCAGGAACTCCAGGAAAAGGGCGTGGCCCTGATTGACAAAACCCCGCGGATTGGCGCCGGCGGCGCCAGGATCGCCTTTTTGCATCCCAAGGCCACCGGCGGCGTTCTGGTCGAGATCTCCGAGCGGAAGTAAAAAAAATACAAAAAGTCTCCGCTGTTCGCGGCAACGAACGCGGAGGCTGCTCGGCTGACGACGCATCCGGCCCACCGGGCTGGACGCCGTTGTTCCGTTTGTTTAACCGGGGCTCGTCCCCTTACGATAATTCCGATCACCAACAAGGAGTACAGCGACATGGCAACTGGATATGAGCAATGGCTTGACATGGCTACCAAGCAGATGAAGGGCAAATCCCCTGATACGCTGAATTGGAAGTCCCCCGAAGGCATTACCGTTAAACCGATGTATTTTGAGGAGGACATCAAGGGTCTCGAATCCTTCAGCATGTTCCCCGGCATGGCCCCCTATACCCGCGGGCCGATGGCCACCATGTATGCCGGACGTCCCTGGACCATCCGCCAGTATGCGGGATTTTCCACCGCCAAGGCGTCCAACGAATTCTACCGCAAGAATCTCGCCGCCGGTCAGAAGGGCCTGTCGGTCGCGTTCAGCCTGTCCACCCACCGCGGCTATGACTCGGACAATCCCCGGGTTGCCGGCGACATCGGCAAAGCCGGCGTGGCCATCGATTCGATCGAGGATATGAAGATCCTGTTCGACGGCATCCCGCTGGACGAGATGTCCGTCTCCATGACCATGAACGGCGCGGTTA
>WQUH01000297.1 GCA_009782165.1 Pseudomonadota bacterium
CGGTTGCGCTTCATGCCAGCAGGCCGGCGATGAAGGGGCCGACGGCGGCCGGTCCCTGGGCGTCGACCAGTTTGATGGTGGCGGTGCCGATCACCGCCATGTCGGCCTTGCCCACCAGCATGGCCACATCCTCGCGGCTGCTGATGCCGAATCCAACCGCCAGCGGCAAGGTGGTGGCCTGGCGGCATCGGGCCAGATATCGCTCCAGGCTGTGGTCAAAGGAGGTCTGCTGACCGGTGACCCCGCGCCGGGCCACGCAGTAGATAAAACCCGCCCCCTGGGCCGCCACCTGGCGCAGCCGTTCATCACTGGAGGTCGGGGTAAAAAACAGGATCGACGCCAGCCCCAAATCCTTGCAGGTTGCCAGATAAGCCGGCCCCTCCTCGGGCGGCAGATCGGGAATAATGGCGCCGCACAGGCCGATGTCGCGGGTCCGGCGAAGAAAGGCGGTCTCGCCGTACTTGAACAGGATGTTGTAATAGGTCATGAACAAAAAACGCACCTGGGGAAAGGCGGCCGCCATTTCCTGGCCCAGGCGAAGGCATGCCTCCACGGTAATGCCCTGCTCCAGGCTCTGCTGACTGGCCTTGAGAATGACCGGGCCATCGGCAATGGATTCGGAAAAAGGGATCTGCAACTCGATGCAGTCCACGCCCGCCTCCGCCATCTGCCGGATCACCTCGCGGTTGGCCGCCAGCGAGGGATAGCCCACCACCAGATGCGTCATCAGCAGCATCTTCTTTTGTTTCCGTTGCAGCCGTTGTTGCAGCTCCCGCTCCAAATCGTTCCCCACATCGCACCTCTATTTGAAAAAAACGTCCGGCAAGAGCCGCCGTTCAGATGACCGTGTATGCCTCTGCCCGCTTGACAATGAAGGCCTTCCACGAAGGATCGTCAAAGGCGTGGGCAATGGTGAAAATATCCTTGTCGCCGCGGCCGGACATATTGATGATAATCGCCTGGTCCGGCGACATGGCCGGAGCCTCCTTGAAGGCCTGGACAAAGGCGTGCGCCGATTCCATGGCCGGAATGATGCCCTCGGTGCGCATGGTCAGGCTCAGGGCCTCGATCACCTCGCGGTCGGTGGCGGAGACAAAGCGTACCCTGCCCCTGTCCCCGAGATCGGCCAGAATCGGCGACACTCCCACATAGTCGAGACCGGCGGCAATGGAGTGGGTGTCGAGCATCTGCCCTTCCGGATTCTGGAGAAACATGGACTTGTATCCCTGGGCCACGCCGGGGCTGGCGTTGCTGCCTTCCACCATCCGGGCCGCGTGCCTGCCGGTGGCGATCCCCTGCCCGCCCGCTTCCACCCCGACCAGCTCCACACCGGGATCGTCGAGGAATCCCTGGAAAATGCCCATGGCGTTGGAGCCGCCGCCGACGCAGGCATAGACCCGATCCGGCAGGCGGCCATGCTGTTTGAGGATCTGCTGCCGCGCCTCCTGGCCGATAATCGACTGGAACCAGGCCACCATCTCGGGAAAGGGGTGGGGGCCGCAGACCGTGCCGATGACATAGTGGGTGTCGTCCATCGAGGCGACCCAATCGCGGAAGGCCTCGTTCATGGCGTCCTTGAGGGTGCGGCTGCCGTCGATGACCGGCACCACGGTGGCGCCCAGCTTTTCCATCCAGAACACATTGGGCCGCTGGCGGGCCACATCTTCCTCGCCCATGTAGATGGTGCAGGCAAAACCGAACCGGGCGGCCATGGTGGCGGTGGCCACGCCGTGCTGACCGGCGCCGGTCTCGGCGATCACCCGTTTCTTGCCCATCCGCCGGACCAGCAAGCCCTGGCCCATGACGTTGTTGGCCTTATGGGCGCCGGTATGGTTGAGATCCTCCCGCTTGATGAAGATCCTGGCCCCGCCGAAATGACGGGTGAGATTCTCCGCAAAGGTGAGCGGCGTGGGCCGGCAGGAATAGTTGCCCATCAATTCGACATATTCCTGCCAAAACGACGCATCGCCGCGCGCCTGTTCGTAGGCCCTGTTCAAATCGGCAAAGGTCGCATGGAGGACTTCCGGGATGAAGGCCCCGCCCCAGGGTCCATAGTATCCTTTTTTCATTGGCATTCCATTGGTGCGATGATCTGCAAGCTCGAACCGGATGCGGCCAGGCCGCTTCCGGCGGGATAAATTGTGTATACTAGCACGTCGCCGCGCGCTCCGCAGTTTTTACTTGAGCCTTGCCGGCAAAAACCTGTTTCGCTCCGGCCCTCAATCCAACTGCCGGCGGCAGGCTTCGGCAAAATCTTCGGGATAATGCCCGAGAATAGCTCTGCCCTGGGCCTCGCTGAAGGCCCCCATCGACCAGGGCAGTTTGGGCAGAAAGGCGTACAGCAGCCGCTGGCCGTTGGCCGTGCCAAGCCGTTTGGCGTATTCGATCGAGGTCACCAGGGTGGCGCCCAGGCGGGCCAAGACCTGTTGAGCCGTCAATATCCCCAGGTCGAGCGAGGCGCGCACCGCCCTATCCGCCTCCACCACATTCCCCACCGGCCCGCCGGTCCAGTCGGCCTTGACCAGCAGTTGCAGTTCCCACTGGGAAACCTGGGCCTTGGGCACGAAGAGCATAACCCGCTCGTCCTCCCAGACCACGAGCGAGCGCGGGCCAGCGCCGCCATCGGTGCGGCTGTTGTTGGCAATGGCCAGCAGATAGTCGGCAAAAAAATCGGACTGATAGTCCGCCCGATAACGGGCGACCACATCGGCGACCAGATCGCCGCAACAGTAGGCGGGGAAGGGAGCACCGTCCGTGGCCTCGACCCACTGGGGCGCCAGGGCATACTGCTGGTGGATCATCTGGTGCGAGGCGTGCAGCCGAAAGCCGGATCCGGAAAAATCGTAGCCGAAATTCCAGCCCCACAGGGTGGCGAAGGCCTCCAGTTCGGCGTTGTTGTCGGCCAGCCGGGCAACAATCGCCTGCCGGAGCGACTCCAGCTCCGCGCCGCTGAGCCGCCGGCGGCGCAGATCCGGCGCTATGCCCAGATGGCCGGCCAGGACCATGAACACCCGCTGATAGTAGAGATGCCGCAAGCCGGTCATGTCCTCTTCAGACAGATCGGCAATGCGGTAGCGAATGGCGGCTGGAGCGAAATTGGCGGCATAGTGTCCCCACGGGATATAGGAGTTGCCGCGCAGATATTCAAATATTTCGGTGGCGTTGTGGCGATAGTCGCCAACAATTTCGCTGTCGCCCTGCACCCCTGGCCGCAGCACCATGATTTCTTTGTAATTGTCGGGGAGATGGGGATTGTTGGCAATGGTTTCAAACAATTCAAAATTGTCGATCTCGGCGCGGATGCGTCCATGTTCCTCGCGATAGCGCAAGCCCGCGGGTGCGCCGTCGGCGGCGGGGACGAAACGGCAGCAGGAATGGGCCAGCCAGATCAATTCCTCGGGATCGGTGGAGGAGGCGGCCAACTGGTAGCGCAGCGGCAGCGGCAGCCCGGTGACGATTTCCCGTATTGCGGCGTCAGCACAATGGTGGCCGAGCAGCCCCCGCAGCGAGACCGGCGGCGGCGGCGCAATGCGGATCGAGGCCGGATTGGCGGCCCGGCCCGCGGCCCAGCCGGAATCGATATAGGTGCAGCCGCGGAAAGGCAGCGGATTGGGGATCTCGTAAATCGTCCTGGCCGCAGTCACGGCCACGTCATGCGCGGGGAAATTGGCGCTGTTGGCCACCTCGGCGCCATCGGCCAGTTGTCCGAGACTCTGGCGGCAATCGTGTTCGCGCAGGTTGGCCACCGTATAGGACGGGGCATGGCGGCCGACCCGAAAACGGCCGCCCGGTTGGATCGATGTGTTCAGCATAGCTGTCTCGCGCGTCTGATGACGGCCAAATTCTGGTTAATAAATCCCCTTGCATCCATGGTCGCGCAGGGCAGTGTCGAGGATGCCGAAATGGTAAAAGGGGTGGGCGGCCAGCATGGACAGGGCCAGGGCATGGGTACAGTCTTCTTTGGACGGGGCGCTGTGGCCCGCAGGTGTGCCGCCAGGCGCGGCGGGGCGCATGCTGTGCATTTTCCGGCTGCTGTAGCCCGCATTGATGTCGCCGAGCGCGGCATCGGTCAGGCCGTCGATATAGGCGTCGGCCTTGGCCTTCATGGTCTGCATATAGGCGCGCATGGCGGTTTTATCCATCATGGCGTCGGCATCGAACGCAAAGGCCAGGATATTGTCCGCCCTGCAAGGGTAAGGGGTGGGCCCCTGGCCCTCTTGCAGCACGAGATGATCGATGCTGCCGTACACATGCACAATGTGCTGCCAGAGCGGCCAGGGGCCGAACCGTTTCACCCACAGCTCGTCCGGGCACTGGTCGACGAATTGCAGATACAAGTGGTGGGTGCGCGCGAAATTGGCGGCGAGTTGGCTGACAATGCGTTTGGACATGGAACCTCCCGGCACGGCTCACGGATACAGGAAGACGAGACAGCGCAACCGACGTCGCCATCGTCGCCGACCCGAAAGCTGTTTTTTTAGCACACCCCGCTCGTTTTGCCTATGGTTTCAGAAAAGTTCACCAACCCGGAAGATAGGAAAAATTCCAGTGACTCAGATGTTGAACAGCGCAACGGATCAGCCATGACCGCAGACCGGATCATCCCGGACCAACAGGGCCTGTGTTTTTTACTTGACAGGACGGACAGCAGGTTGGTAATGAATCATCATTCACTTTTGGTTACAGAGTATACCAATCCAGTTTTACCAGTCGTATCAACGACTTCTCTCTTTTTAACTCTCACTCGGGAACGGTAATCATGTCGTGGTTCATTCAAACTTTTCGATCTTCACTGGGCAAAAAGTACATCATGGCTTTTACTGGGTTTATGCTGGGCGGGTTTCTCCTGGTCCATACCATAGGCAACAGTACAATTTTCTGGGGGAGAGGCGCGTTTAATGCCTACGCGCATCATCTGCACTCGTTAGGCATTTTTGTCCCCATCTTTGAAATCGGGCTGTTGGCCATTTTCCTCCTGCACGTCATCACCGGCGTTATCCTCTTCCTGGAAAACCGCAAGGCCCGGGGCGGCAAATACGCGGTGGAGACCAATGCGGGCGGCCGCACCATCGGCTCCAAAACCATGCCGTACACCGGCGTCGCCATCTTCATCTTCATCCTCATCCATCTCGCCAATTTCCATTTTCCCGAGAAAACGGCGGTAAAAACCATCGCGGACTTTGTCACGCAGGTGCTCAACAACCCCTTCTTTACCCTGGTGTACACGGCCGGCATCTGCCTCTTGTTTATCCATCTCAGCCATGGATTCTGGTCGCTGCTTCAGACCTTCGGCATCACTCATCCGAAATACGACTACCCGCTGCGCGTTGTCGCATGGGCGCTGGCAGGCATCATGGGCTGTGTGTTTCTGCTGATCACGTTCCTTATCGTCATCTCACGGAATCAATTGCTCTGATACTGTACGGTTTACACGAGACGACAGATGATTCCTCCCCAGCGCCGCTGTTGCCCGGGCAGGCATTATCTCAACAGATTCTCCTCCTTTTAACTCCAGCAAAAAGAAACGACTATGCAGCTTGACGCAAAAATTCCTGAAGGACCGATAGCAGAAAAATGGGATAAATGCCGTTTTTCCAACAAACTCGTTAACCCTGCCAACAAACGTAAATACGAAGTCATCATCGTAGGGACGGGTCTGGCAGGCGCATCCGCCGCCGCAACGCTGGGCGAGTTGGGCTACAATGTCAAATCGTTCTGCATCCAGGACAGCCCCCGCCGCGCGCACTCCATCGCCGCTCAGGGCGGCATCAACGCGGCCAAAAACTATCAGGGCGACGGCGACTCGATCTTCCGTCTGTTCTACGACACCGTCAAGGGCGGCGACTTCCGCGCCCGCGAGGCCAATGTCTACCGCCTTGCCCAGGTCGCCAACAACATCATCGACCAGTGCGTCGCCCAGGGCGTTCCCTTTGCCCGTGAATACGGCGGCACCCTGGCCAACCGCTCCTTCGGCGGCGCCCAGGTCTCCCGTACCTTTTACGCCAGGGGGCAGACGGGCCAGCAGTTGCTTTTGGGGGCATATTCCGCGATGATGCGGCAGGTGGCCACCGGCAAGGTCAAGATGTACAACCGGCGCGAGATGATGGACCTGGTGATGGTTGACGGCGTGGCCAAGGGCATCATCGTCCGCAACCTGGTGACCGGCGAGATCGAAAAGTATTCGGCCCATGCCGTGGTGCTGGCCACCGGCGGCTACGGCAACGTCTACTTCCTGTCGACCAACGCCATGGCCTCCAACGTCACCGCCGCCTACCGTTCGTACAAGCGGGGCGCGGGATTCGCCAACCCCTGCTTTGTCCAGATCCATCCGACCTGCATCCCGGTTCATGGCGAGTTTCAGTCCAAACTGACCCTCATGAGCGAGAGCCTGCGCAACGATGGCCGGGTCTGGGTGCCCAAAAATGTGGGCGACAAACGCAAACCGACCGACATCCCCGAGTCTGAGCGCGATTACTATCTCGAGCGGAAGTATCCGTCCTTCGGCAACCTCGTGCCCCGCGACGTGGCCTCCCGCAATGCCAAGCAGGCATGCGACGAGGGCAAGGGCGTCGGCGAGACCGGGCTCGGCGTCTACCTCGATTTCGCCGATGCGATCAAGCGCGACGGCCTGGATGTGGTTCTGCGCAAGTACGGCAACCTGTTCCACATGTACCAGAAAATCGCCGACACCGATCCGACCAAAGAGCCGATGATGATCTATCCGGCCATCCATTACACCATGGGCGGTCTGTGGGTCGATTACCATCTGATGACCACCATCCCCGGCCTCTACGCCACCGGCGAATGCAACTTCTCCGACCACGGCGCCAACCGTCTGGGGGCATCCGCGCTGATGCAGGGCCTGGCGGACGGTTATTTCGTTCTGCCCTACACCATCGGCAACTACCTGGCCACCGTGCCGCCGGTGCCGACCAACACCAACGATCCGGCCTTCGAAGCCGCCGCAAGCGAGGTGCGGGAGCAGATCAACCGGCTCATGCAAAACACCAAGAGCGGCAAAGGCGGCCAAACCGTCGATCATTACCACCGGGAACTCGGCAAGATCATGTGGGATTACTGCGGCATGGGCCGCAACAAAGAGGGACTGGAGTTGGCCCTCAAGCGCATCCCCGAGATCCGGGCGGAATTCTGGGAAAAGGTCATCGTTCCCGGCTCGGGTCAGGAACTCAACCAGTCGTTGGAGCGCGCCGGCCGCGTTGCCGACTTCCTTGAATTCGGCGAACTGATGGTCCGCGACGCCCTCCACCGGGAAGAGTCGTGCGGCGGTCACTTCAGGGAAGAAAGCCAGACAGAGGAAAACGAAGCCAAACGTGACGATGCGAATTTCAGCTATGTCGCTGTCTGGGAATACAAAGGCCAGGGAACGGCGCCGGCACTGCACAAGGAGCCGTTGACCTTCGAATACGTTATTCCTTCACAGCGCAGCTACAAGTAATGCAGAGTTGTACACTTGTATAAACGGGTTCGTTACTGCAATTTAAACTCCAAAGTAGAAGAACGGATATGTCATCGAAAACGATCAATATAATTGTAAAAATCTGGCGACAGAATGGTCCTCTGGCACAAGGCGTTTTTGAGGAGCATGCTCTCAAGGATATCAGCACCGACAGTTCTTTCCTGGAAATGATCGACGTGCTGAACGAATGGCTCACCATCAAAGGGCTCGAGCCCATCGCCTTTGACCACGACTGCCGTGAAGGCATCTGCGGCATGTGCGGCGCGGTGGTCAACGGCACGGCCCACGGCCCGGACAAGGAGACAACCCTGTGCCAGCTCCACATGCGGCGGTTCAAAAATGGCGATACCATCGTCATCGAGCCCTTCCGCTCGCAGGGATTCCCGGTCGTCAAGGATCTGGTCGTCGACCGCTCGGCCCTTGACCGGATCATCGCTGCCGGCGGCTATGTCTCGGTCAACACCGGCTCGCCCCAGGACGGGAACACCATCCTCATTCCTCAGCACGTGGCCGAGCAGGCCATGGATGCCGCCGCCTGCATCGGTTGCGGCGCCTGTGCCGCCGCCTGCCCCAACGGCACGCCGATGCTGTTCCTCGGCGCCAAGGTGTCGCAACTGGCCTTGCTGCCGCAGGGCAAACTGGAGGCAAAGAAGCGGGCCATCAACATGGTGCTGCAAATGGACAAGGAAGGTTTCGGCAACTGCGGCAACGAGCGGGAATGCGAAAACGTCTGCCCGAAGGGCATCACCATCCGCAACATCGCCCGGCTGAACAGGGAGTTCCTCAAGGCGTCGTTCACCATCGACCATTGATCTTGGCCGGCTCGTTCCGGTCGTACCGAGGGTTATGCCGCCAAGCGGCATAACCCTTTTTTTATCCTCCAACCGGGCAATTCCATTTTCATTGCCCAACGCAA
>WQUH01000298.1 GCA_009782165.1 Pseudomonadota bacterium
CCTTTCCTTTGCCCTGCCTTTTGCGCAGGTGGTCAACCGGCATCTGGATCCGATCCCCCTGCGCCGCGGCGCTTCCATCCTGCTGTTCAGCCAGGACGGCGCCATGCTTGCCGCCCCCGAAGAAACCCCGGCCGGCGAAAACAGCCGCCGTTTGCAGGGCGCGGCCAGTGAACTGGCCCTGCTGCGCGCGGCCATTGTCGCCGGCGAACAGAGAATCCTGACACTGTTCCGGCAGGTCGAGGTGGGCGGCATCCTTGAGGAGGAAAAGGTCCATGCGGCGATCCACCCGGTGGTGCTGCCCGGCGGCGGGCATTGGTCGATCGTGCTGCTGACCCCGGAGGGGGAGATCCTGGATGCCATGGCCGAGTTCCGGTTCCAGTGGCGGATGGTGACAGCCATTGCCGGGGCGATTGCCGGCCTGTTCAGTCTGATATTGAGCGGTATCGTGTCCAGGCGCAGAGAGGAGCAATGGCAGCGGGTCAGAGAGAAACAGGTGGCCGGTTTGCTTGACCAGGTGCCGCTGGGGGTCTTTCTGGTGGACAACCAATACACGGTCCTCTACGCCAACCGCGAGGCGTTGCGGCTGGTCGGCCTTGACGACAGCCAGGCGCTCGGCCGTTCGTTTGCCGATTTTCTCCAGCACGACAGCAAAGAGCGGGTGGCCGGCGGCCTGAGGCGGTCTTTCGACGGACAGACTGTCCGGATACCAGACGCGCAGTTGGCCGGCGTCGGCCCGGCCGCACGCTATGTCGCCATCGCCGCGACGCCGTATCGAACGGACGTGCAGCCCCAAAGTCTGCTGCTGGTTCGCGATGTCACCGAGGAACGGCGGTCGGCGGTCCGGCAGCGCCGCCTGATCGAGGCGGTCGATCAGGTCCGGGAGGCGGTGCTCATCGCCGACTGCGCGGGGACCATCGATTATGTCAACGCCACCCTGTGCGGGATGACCGGATACAGCCAGGAGGAATGTCATGGCCAGCCGATCCGGATGCTGTGGGCCAAGGAGCAGGATGCCCATTTCAAGCAGAAGATGGGGCATGCGATCGAGCAGGGGGAAACATGGCAGGGACGCATCGTCAACCAGCGCAAGGACGGCAGTCTGTTCGTGGCCGCGGTCACCGTCTCGCCCATGCGGGATCCGCGTGGGGATGTGGCCTACTTTGTCCTGGTGCAGCGCGATATCACCCATGATGTCCACATCGAGACGCGCCTGCAGCAGGCACAGAAAATGGAGGCCATCGGCACCCTGGCCGGCGGCATCGCGCACGATTTCAACAACATTCTGGGCGGGATCATCGGGTTCACCGATATGGCCCTGCTGCTCTGCTCGCCGGGAACCGACATCCACAACAACCTGCTCCATATCCGGCAGGGAGGCAAGCGGGCAGCCGATCTGGTCCAGCAGATCCTGACCTTCAGCCGGCAGTCGACGATGGAGAAGGTGCCGGTGCCGATGGCCTCGCTGATCCAGGAGAGTCTCAACCTGATGCGCGCCACCCTGCCGGCTACCATCGAGATCCGGCAGGAGCTGCTGCTGGCCGATGCGACGGTCCTGGCCGCGCCGGTCCAGATTCAGCAGATTGTCATGAACCTGTGCACCAACGCCTGTTATGCGATGCGGGAGAAGGGCGGCAGCCTGACCATCCGGCTCGAACGCGCGGCAGGGCCGGAAAAGAGACGGCGGGAGCATGGAGAGGCGGGTTGGGTGATGCTGGCGGTCAAGGATACGGGCCAGGGCATCGAGCGCGATGTGCTGCCCGACATTTTCACCCCCTTCTTCAGCACCAAGCAGCCGGGTGAAGGCACGGGCATGGGCCTGAGCGTGGTCCACGGCATCGTGCGCGAACTCGGCGGCGAGATTTCGGTGCAATCGCAGCCGAACCAGGGCAGCGTGTTCACGGTGCTGCTGCCCGAGGCCGGTCAGAAGAAAAACAACCATCTCACCAGCAGCGAGGAGCCGCTTCCGGTCGGCTCGGAGCATATCCTGGTGGTGGACGATGAAAAGGAGATCAGGGAAACCTGCAGGATGATGCTCTCCCATCTGGGCTACACCGTGACCACGGCGAGCGATCCCCAGGAGGTTCTGACCCTGATCGAGCAGGCGCGGCCGCCTGTCGATCTGGTGCTGACCGATCAAACCATGCCGAAAATGACCGGCATCGACCTCACCAGGGAAATACAGCGGTTGCGGCCCGAGCTTCCGATCATCCTCTGTACCGGTTATTCGGACCGGCTCAACTATACCATCGCCCGCGAAGCCGGGGCATGCGACCTGCTGATGAAGCCCATGGATCTGCGCGGGCTCGGCGCGGCGGTCCGCTCCGCGTTCGACCGCCATCACCCTTCCTCCTCCTCGGCCTCCCCGCCCCAGGAAGTTCCAGGATCCGCTGACCAGCGGCTCGCCGACAGCAACGCATAACCCGCCTGATATTTTTTCCGAGGCCGGAAGTGCGCCTTTGGTTTGCGAAGCGAATGTCTGGGTCTCGCGCTACAGCCACCTCCGCACCCGCGCCGTGTACTCCGTGTAGGCCGCGCCGAACTTGGCGGCCAAGGCCCGCTCCTCAGGCGCGATTTGCAAGCGGTCGATGTACAGCACAAAGGCAACAGGGCCAAGAAGCGCCCAGGCCGAGCAGAGAAAGGCGGCCCAGCCAAGAAGGATCAATGTCAGCCCGACGTAGATCGGATTGCGCGTGAAGCGATACATGCCCGATGTTATGAGCGCGGTGGTTCTCTCGGGCTTGAACGGGTTGATCGTTGTCCGGGCCCGCCTGTACTCAAGCTCGGCCGCCAAGGCTATCGTCCCGCCGACGAGGGCGATGGCAACGGATGCGGCAAGCCGGACCATGAGTGACAACTGAGGGGAAGCCGACTGCCGGGCAACGAACCACATGGCGCCGCCGATGAGGACAGTGACCACCGGAGGAGGAATCTTTAATTCAAGTGCCCGCATTTTCGGCCCGTGAGGTCTAA
>WQUH01000299.1 GCA_009782165.1 Pseudomonadota bacterium
GAGGCCCCGGCGCTGATGCCGACCCGCTGCACCCCCACGAACCAGTGGGGATCGATCTCGCCGGCATCGTCGATCAGAAAGGCCGGGGTGCGCCGCTTCCGGGCCACCTCCCGCAGCCGGTTGGAGTTGGAGCTGTTCTTCGAACCCACGATCAGCACCAGATCGACCAGGTCGGCCAGACGCCGCACCGCTGCCTGGCGGTTGGTGGTGGCGTAGCAGATGTCGGTCCGTTCAGGTTCGGCGATCAGGGGGAAGCGGATGCGGAGGGCCTCGATGAGTTCGGCCGTGTCGTCGACGCTGAGCGTGGTCTGGGTGACATAGCCGACCTTGGCCGGATCGGCCACCGCAAGATCCGCGATCTCGGCGGGAGTGGAGAGCACATGCACCGGCCCCGAGGCCTGGCCGCAGGTGCCTTCCACCTCGGGGTGCCCCTTGTGGCCGATCACCAGCACATCGTAGCCCATGGCATGGAGGCGGTTCATCCGCCGATGCACCTTCGAGACCAGCGGACAGGTGGCGTCGATGGTCCGCAGCCCCAGGGCCCGCGCCCGCGCCTCCACCGCCCTGGAGACGCCGTGGGCGCTGAAGATGGCGACCGCGCCCGCCGGAATCTGCTCGAGTTCCTCGACAAAGACCGCGCCTCGCCGCCGCAGTTCTTCGATGACATGGGTGTTGTGCACAATCTCGTGGAGCACGTAGACCGGCGGCTGGTAGCGGTCCAGGGCCTGATTGACAATGGCGATCGCCCGGTTGACGCCGGCGCAGAAACCTCGGGGAGTGGCAAGCACGATATCCATGGCTACTCGTTGGCAATTCGTTGGAAATCCGCTGAAACAGGGCGGGATGCGGCTGAAGGTGGCGTTCAGTTGCTCAGTTTTTTCATGGCGTCTTCGACGGCAAGCGGGTAGGGGTGATACCGGCGCAGAAAAACCGGCATGCTGTTCCGCGCTTCCCTGGCCGCCTCCAGGCTGTCGTACAGCCCATGAAAAACAAAAATAACGGGCGGGTTCGCTTTGTTGCGAAAAATGAACAACTGCTCGCGGATCCGGAAGAAATCGTCTTCGGCCAGGGTCATGCCGATGCTGGCCATGGCCTGATTGGACGCGAGCATCATCAGTTGGATGGTGTACTTCCCCTTCTGGAGCCCGGTCAACCAACTGGCGCTGGCGGCCAGCCGTTCCCGGAGCAGCTTGTCGCCGTCCCGCCACTCGGCCGGCGCGGTCTCCCTGGTCGCGGTTGCGGCCGGCGGCTGGGCAGGTGGGGTCTCCTCCTTGCCCTTGCCGGTCAGCAGGAACCCGATGAGCAACACCGCGGCCACGGCGCCGATCAGGACGCCGGAGAGCATTCTGTTGGCGCGCAGCAGTTCGTACAGTTCCAGCACCCGGTGTTCCCAGCGCGACGGCGGCTCATCGTCCGGTTCCTCCGGTTCGACCCCGTCGAGCAGGACCATGAACGATTTGTCGGCGCACGCAGCCCGAAGCGTTTCCTCGGCGCGGCTGTTGGTCTGGCGCAGGTTGCCGCGCGCCTCGGCGAAGATCTGGGCGATTGCCCGATCGGTGAACACATCTTCGAACTGCTCGCGCCGCATCCCGGCGGCATCGAGGCAGAAGCGGAGATAGTGCCGGGTTTCGCCCTCGGTGAGTTCCGCCAGCGCATATTCCGCCTGGACTTCGATATCGGCGTGGAACAGGGATGCCTGGGCCAGGCATTGGTCAAGCTCTGGCCGGCCGACCAGAATCATCGTCCAGTCAAGGTCGTCCCGGTCCTCGTCCGCCAGGATCAGCAACTGTTCGAGCGTGGCGATTTGCAGCTTTTCCGCCTCATCGACCACCAGCACCACCTTGCTCTGCTCGGCCTGCTTTCTGGCCAGCAGGCGGCGCATCGCTTCGGCGGCGTCCTGTTCCGTTCCCCTGGGATCCATCCCCAGATCGAGACAGATCAGGCGAACCAGTTCGTCGAAGGCGCCGACCGGATTGTCGAGAAAGAGCACCACATACTCGGACGGCAGCCGTTCGGCCATCATCCGCCACAGCATGGTCTTGCCCGATCCTTCGCGGCCGGTCAGCTTCAGCAGCCGCTTCCCGGCAAGGACATCGAGGATCAGCGACTGGCAGGTCTCCTCGCGCCGCGCCCCCGGAAAAAAAACCTCGGGGTTTGGTTCCGCCGCAAAGGGAGGCTGGGTCAGGTGGAAGTGTTCAGGATACATCGCGCTGCGCTACCCCTCAGTGGATAATCAACCGACGCCGGTCATTATCAAACCCTTGCCGTTTCCTGTAAACCCTTTTTTACATGCACCCGCATTTCCGGCAGCGGACCATCCCCTTGGTTCGGCTCCCGGCGCGGCAGGTCTTGGCGCTTGCCTTTTTCCCCGGTCGCGGTAGGATGCGCCCATCCGCCCTTCACCCTTCCCCATCGGAACGCATGCCTGTCTTTCGCCTGATCGACGAACCGATCTTCCCCGCCCCCGAACTCGCCGAACCCGATGGCCTGCTGGCTGTCGGCGGCGACCTGCATCCGGTGCGGCTCATCACCGCCTACCGCCTGGGCATCTTCCCCTGGTCGTCCGCGGCAGAGCCGATCCTGTGGTGGTCGCCGGCCCCCCGTCTGGTGCTGTATCCCGCTGAATTCCACCTGCCTGGACGGCTGCAACGGCTCATCAAAAACAAAACCTTTACCGTATCCGCCGACACCGCCTTTGCCGAGGTCATCGCCGGCTGCGCCGCGACCCCGAGACGCCGGGAAAATGGTACCTGGATCACCCCTGAAATGCAACAGGCGTACATCCGCCTGCACGAACTCGGCTTTGCCCATTCCATCGAATGCTGGCAGGATGGGCAACTCGCCGGCGGCCTGTACGGCGTCTGCCTGGACCGGATCTTTTTCGGCGAGTCGATGTTCACCCGGATCAGCAATGCCTCCAAGGTGGCCCTGGCAACCCTGGTGCGGCAAGCCGTGCGCCAGGGCATC
>WQUH01000300.1 GCA_009782165.1 Pseudomonadota bacterium
ACGCCACCAGCCACGCCCCGCTGTTACCCACCGCATCAATGTTGGATGGGTGATATGCGGTATTCGCCGTGTTCGACCAAGCGGCCTTGATCCCGATCCCAGGAACCCCGGTCTCGTAGACATTGGGCATTCCCGCCACCGCGGTCAGCGCCGGGTTGAAACCGAGCGTGACCCAGTCGACGCCACTGCACGAAATACCCGTGCTCACGCCGTAGCCCTGCCAATTGGAGTCGTAAACCACCGTGCCGACCGGGGTGTTGCGCGGGATCGTGAGGCTCGGCAAGGTCACTATGGTGGAAGTCACGGTTTTTCCGGTCTGAAAGTTACAAACCGCAAGCGCCTCGCCGGCATGTAGCGCGAGCATTGCAATGGCCAGAAAAATCAGCCCCCGCGCGCGCGGGCAAGGCGCGCACAACCGCATCGGCGTCAACAATCGCGGCAACACCGCTTTGAAGAACTGTCTCATTGCGTGACTCCTGTTTCGCCATGCGCGCTCGCCGCGCCGGGCACGCAGGCTAAGTGCAGACGCTCGATGCCGGCTGCCGGGTCGGCGCGGCGCTGGGCCGGCGGCAGCGCCACCTGCATCGCGCACTGTTCATGCTTCGCCCGGCCCCAGCGCACCGTCAGGCTCGCCTCGTCGCCGGGCAGCCGTGCGTAGATGCGGCCGGCCTGGCCGACCGAGCCCACCACGTTGCCCTCGCCATCCGTCACATCCGCGCCAAAGGGCAGGGTCTGGCCATTGGGCAGGCTGGCGTCGATCAGCACGGCGCGTCCGGGCACGGTCGCAAAGGGCAGGATCACGATCGAGCCGGCGCGCGGCGCGACCCGCTGGCTGGTGGTCTTCAGTTCGACATCGGGCGGAATGCCGTTGGGATCGATCGCCACCTCATTCATGCGGTATGGCGTCAGGTGGGGCAGCACCGCCTGGCCGCCCGAATCGAGGACAATGTTCGGATAGCCGAGCACGCGCGCCCCGGCCGCCTCGGGCGCGGCGGCGATGACCGCCACCGTGTCGCTGTGGTAGGGAGACAGGGTAACGCCCAGGGGGTGCACGACGATCGAGCCGGACAGCCCGGCCGAGAGGTTGCTGTAGCTGTGCCCGGCGCCGTAGCCGGCCGTCACCGTTGTCTTGGTGCCGATGTACTGACCGTTCACCGTGCCGGCGACGGCGTCGTCGCCCGGTCCCACCGAGGCGGAGGCGCCGTAACTGAACTGGTTGTTTTGGCCCGCCGTGCCGGTGACTATGGTCTGGGCGGCGGTGCCGGCCGCGTCATGGGTCAGGTTGGTGGAAAGGCGCGGCGCGTTCGCGGCGCTGCCCAGCGGGAACGACAGGCTGAGCATCACCCGGTTGTCGATGCCGCCGAACGGGTCGTTCGTCCGGGCAAGGGAGATGGAGTAGGACAGCCAGCGGAACTGGTTGCTGTAACCGGCCTGGAGTTGGGTGTCCTTCGGCCGGTCGGTCCAGTAATCCTGGGTGAAACCGCTCAGATAGATCTGCCCCCAGCCCTCGGCCAAGGGCTGGCTGAACGACAGAGACAGCCGGTTGCGCGGCCGCCAGTTGAGGTCGCCGGTCAATCCGCGTTCGATGTTGTCCACCGCGCGCATGGCGTCCGCCATCTCGAGAAAGCCGCTGCTCCAATAGTGGTGGGCCGAGAGGTTGATATTGCTGCCCGTGTGCTCGAATACCTTGCTGTACCCCACCCGGCTGCTGAAGCCGGACAGGGTGCTGTCGCCGCCAAGAGCGCCTTCAGGCAACTGGGTGCGCGCGCCGGTGAGATCGAAGGACAAAGCGCCCAGCGGCGTGCCGAGCGCCACCCCGCCGATTGCGGCCAGATAGCGGTCGTTTCCCTGGATGCCGCCGTAGCCCGTCAACCCGTTGGTCAGGCCGCGC
This sequence comes from Pseudomonadota bacterium, assembly GCA_009782165.1. Lineage (GTDB taxonomy): Bacteria > Desulfobacterota > Desulfobulbia > Desulfobulbales > Desulfobulbaceae > Desulfobulbus. The sequence continues at coordinate 1,892 of WQUH01000300.1, forward strand.
TGGTAGGTGGCCTCGAACAGGGTGGGGGTGAAGGCCAGCCCGGTGTTGCGCAGGGTGCCGGCGGTGAGGCTGTAGCGTTGCGAGCCGGCCCGCAGCAGTTGCGGCACCGCGGCAAAGGGCACGGAGAAGGTGCGCACCCGGCCGTCGCCCTCGGTGATCGTCACGTCCAGATCGCCGCCGTAGCCGGTGGGATACAGATCGTCGATTACAAAGGGGCCGGGCGGCACCGGCGTGTCATACAAAACAATGCCGCGCTGGCGGATGGTGACGCGGGCGTTGGTTTCGGCAATGCCGCGCACCACCGGCGCGTAGCCGCGCTGCGAGTCGGGCAGCATGCGGTCGTCGGAGGCCAGTTGCACGCCCCGAAACGACTGGGTGTTGAACAGGCTGCCCGAGGTGTTGCCGTCGCCCAGGATCAGACGGCCCAGGATCGAAGGCAGTTCGCGTTCGACCGAGGTGTTGATGTCCTGGTAGAAGCCCGACGAGCCCGCCTTGTCGGTGGACTGCCAACTGCCCGCGCCGCTGTGCCGGACCCGCCACCTGCCGAGGTTGAACCCGGCGTTCATGCCGAAGAAGGCGGCACTGGTCGTCGAGCCGGCCGCATCGTTGCGGTAGCCGTTCACCGTGTAGCTGAGCAGCCCGCTGGTAACGCCGGAATCCCACAGCTCGGGGCTGACGTAGCCGCGCGCCGTGCGGCGCAGGGCCATCTGCGGCAGAGAGAGGTTCAGGCGCAACTCGCCGGTATCGAACTCGGCCCGGCCGCCGGGCGTCAGTTCCTCCAGCACCGGACAGGCCGCCGGGTCTTCCAGCGCCTTCAGCGCCGCCGGAGCGAGCCGGTTCCAGTTCAGGCCCACCTGGTCGAGCAGGGACCGGGTCATGCACACCCGCCCACGGTCCGGGTCGGCGCCCGGCTTGACCGTGATGCCGGCGCGGCCCAGAACGCGGCCGTTCAAGACAAGCTCGACGCGATACTCGCCCGGCAGCACGGGGTTGCCCCGCTCGAACCGGGACAGGTCGATGCCGGCGCGGGTGTGCGGCGAGAGAAAATCGGTGTTGAATTCGAC
>WQUH01000301.1 GCA_009782165.1 Pseudomonadota bacterium
GGCGGGCGGCGCGTGAACTCACGCTGCGCGTTCGGACAGCACGCGCCGCTGATCCGCCGCCTTGGCTGCGCGGCTCAGCCGCTCCCGATGGGGAACTGCCCTCCAAACGCCGTCATTGCGAGGAACGAAGCGACGAAGCAATCCAGAAAAACAGCAGGCTGGCTTGTCCAGCCGGCGGCAAGTTGGCTTGACCAACCGGCGCTGGAGCGCCACGGCGCGTTGCTGCCGCGATGACGGTACTCATTGAGTTTTGAAGTGAAAATGGAATTACAGAATAATGGCGGGCAATTCCATTTCCATCCGACTGAAGGCGGTGGAGAAGGCCTGGACAACCATGGGGTCGAATTCGGCGCCGGCCTTGGAAACGATGATGTCGTGGGCCTCCTGGGGCGACACGCCTTCCTGGCCGTGATCGCCGAATGTCAGGGTGTCGTAGGCATCGGCCACCGCCAGGATGCGGGTTCCCAGGGGGGCGGCTTGCGCCTGTCCCGCGGACTTGGAGGCCGGGTGCGTCCGGGTGCCGATGAGCAGCGGCAGGATACGGGCCATCGGCCCTCTGAGGAGGTGTTCGTCAACCGTGTCGTCGCCGGCCTTCTTGCGCGGTGTTTCGCCCTGACCAAGCCATTGGGACGCGGCCTTGCGGAGGATGGTGCGGCTGAGCTGCATCTGGCCGAGGTCGTGCAGCAGGGCCGCGGAACGGATATCCTCGATGCTGGCGCTGTCGAATCCCAGGTGCGCGGCAATCCGGGTAACATAGACCGCCACCCGAAGGCTGTGGTTCTTTCGTTCTTCCTCCGGGGCGACGACGTGGTCGAGGATGAGCAGCAGGCCCCGGTAGGTTTGCCTGATCTCCCGGACCTTGGTTTTGTTTCTGTTGTGCAGGGTTCCCATGGTGTAGGCGGTCAGCAGCAGGGCGCATCCCCAGGGGACGATGTGGTACAGTTGGTCCTCGCACCAGGGCCCGGCCGCATTGGTCCACTCGGAGTAGCCGGGATGGAGATGGTAGACCAGCCCGACCATGATGATACAGGCAAAGGCGGTGAGCATCGCCCAGCGCCGGCCGAACGCGTAGGCCGAGATCACGGTCGGCACGGTATAGAGGCCAAGCAGCAGGGAGTGCGAGGCAACGGCAAGGTTGATTGTCAGGGCGATGCCCAGCATGGCGGCCGTGATCCAGAGTTTTTTGCCGGCATCCTTGAGAAAGGCGCTCAACCCGTCGATGTAGCGGAGATACAAGGGGATGCTGGCTTGAGCGCGCTCGGCGCGGACAGCCGGTCTGGTGCGCTTCGGCAGGGGCATGACGACCGCCGGGGCGCCGGCTGCCGCCCCGCTCGGCTGCAACAGGGGCATGGCGGCGACCAGCTCGTCGGCGGTCAGCTCGCTCCGGATGGGCACGAACCGGGCTTCAGCCCCCAATTCGTTCAGTTTGCGGACCACGAGCTTGCCGGTTTCTTCCGCGACGTTGCGGCTCAACACCACCGGCAGGTTCTGCAAGAGGGCGGGGATCTTATCCGAGGGAATCTTCTTGGCCCGCTTCTCAAGATATGCTATGAGTTGCGACGCGTCGGCCGTTGGAGAAAGCCCTGTGAGGATGAGGGATCCTTTGGTGTACATGCTTGCAGACTGGGCGGAATGGGCTGAGAACATCTTGCGTTTATACAGTATGATGGATTGACAGGCTCACAATGTCAACATCGAAAATATTTATACGGGCAGTGTTGCCAACCGCAAGACCTGCGGTGGCTATGGCGTGTATTGAAGCACATAATTTAGCATGAATTGTCTGTCCGGGCAAGAAGAGAATGAGCCTGCCTTGCCGCTGTTCGGCCCGGCCGGCGGCATCGTTCTCCGCATCGCCGTTGCCTGCCGCCACCGCAACCCATAACGTCTGCTGAGCGATCATGTCCCAGCCTCTCATTCTGGTTACCAACGACGACGGCGTGTATGCGCCGGGCATCCGCGCCTTGCACGAGGCGGTCGGTTCGCTGGGCGAGGCGGTGATCGTCGCGCCCGAGCGGGACAACTCGGCGGTCAGCCATTCCCTGACCATGAACCGGCCACTGCGGGTGGTGCAACTGGAGCGCCATATCCATACCATTGACGGCACCCCCACCGACTGCGTCACCATCGCCATCAACAAGATTTTGCGCCGCAAACCCGACCTGCTGGTCTCGGGGATCAATCCCGGGGCCAACCTGGGCGACGACATCAGTTACTCGGGCACGGTATCGGCGGCCATCGAGGGCACCATGTACGGCATTCCTTCGCTGGCCTTCTCGCTGGCCGGCAATCCGCCCTTCGATTTCGAGGTGACCGCGGCGGTGGCCTGGAAATTGGCCTCCATGGCCCTGGCCATGCATCTGCCGCCCAAGTCCCTGCTCAACATCAACATCCCGCCCCTGCCTGCCGGCAAGATTCGGGGGATCCGTTTCACCCGCCAGGGGCGCCGGCTCTACCACGACTCCATCCAGGAGACCTTTGACCCGTGGGGCCGCAAGCACTACTGGATCGGCGGCGGCACGGTCCACTGGTCCGGCGGCGACGGCACCGACGAGGATGCGGTGCGCAACGGCTATATCTCGGTCACGCCGATCCAGCTCGACCTGACCAACCACGAGGGTCTGGCGTACCTGGAGCGGCAATGGCAGATGTGATGCCCGGCCCGCCGCAAGCCGCCGCCATTGGTCTGTTTACAAAGCGTTGGGCTTCATCCACAGAAGGAGACAAGGTCAATGGATGCACAAGAGTTTCATCGACGGGTCTGGGAAATACTGAAAGCGGTCGATGACTCGCTGTTCGAGGTTGTCGGCGGTTCAGCCGCATCGGCGGATGACATCGCCGCCGTCGAAGCCGCAACCGGGCTGCGGGTTCCGGAATATCTCGCAGGAATCGTCAGCGCGCCGAGTAACACCAATGGGTTGGCTGTCATCGTCCGCGAGCATGTTTGGCCCGAA
>WQUH01000302.1 GCA_009782165.1 Pseudomonadota bacterium
CCCCCCATCCCTGGCGGCCGCCATTCTCGGATTGCTCCCCCCGGCCGGCCGTGGTAAGGACAGGGATCACCTTTTCACTGCCAAGGCCGCCCGCCATGACCGAACAACCCGCCACCGCCCGACCGCCGGCCGAGATCAGCGACGAGACCCTGCGCCAGGTCATCGCCGATTTCCTGGCCCTGGGCCATGTGGACAATATCGTGGCCATGGTGCGCCAGGAGCCCGGATATCTTGCCTGGACCGGACAGTTGATCGAGGACGAACGGTATGCGGTCCGGCTCGGGGTGGCCGTGCTGGTGGAAGAGCTAGCCGCCGTCCTGCCCGAGGCCCTGCCCCTGGCTGTGCCCGGCCTGATCGGCCAACTGGGTCATCCGCTTGCCTGGGTGCGAGGGGAGGCGGCAAGCCTGTTGGGCGCCATCGCCACCGGCGAGGCCCTGGCCGCTCTGCCGCCGCTGCTGCGCGACCCCTCGCCCCAGGTGGTCGAGGTCGTGCGCGACATCCTGGATGCCGCTGCCCATGGATAGGTTCTTCGGTCCTGACGGCCTGCTGGCCAAACACCTGTCGCCGTACCAGTACCGGCCCGGTCAGTTGGAGATGGCCCGGGCCGTGGCCAGCTTGCTCGAAACCCCGGAGGAGGACGACGCCGGTCAGGCGTCCTGCCTGATGATCGAGGCGGAAACCGGGCTGGGCAAGACCCTGGCCTACCTGGTTCCCGCCGTGCTCAGCGGCCAGCGGGTGGTGGTGTCCACCAACACCCGCAACCTCCAGGACCAGATCCTCCAGCGCGAAATCCCGTTTATCCGGGAGTGGATCGCCACGGACCTCAAGGTTTTGTGCGTCAAAGGCCGGCAGAATTATCTCTGCCTGTACCGCTGGCGACAGATCCAGGCCGCCGGCCAGGCCGAGATCCAGAGCGGCGGCGAGGCCCAGGCCATCGAATCCTGGCTCGGCGAAACCGTGCATGGCGACCGCTCCGAACTGCATTGGCTTGGGTCCGGCTCGCAGTTGTGGCAGAAGATCTGCTGCCAGTCCCACTTCTGCCTGGGCAGCCAGTGCCCGGAGGCTTCGGACTGCCTGCTCAACCGCCTGCGCCGCGATGCCGCCGCCAGTCAACTGCTGATCGTCAACCACCACCTGCTCTTTTCCGATCTCGCCGTGCGCAGGTCGGGATACGGCGAGGTTCTGCCCCGCTACGAGACCGTGGTGTTCGACGAAGCCCACCATGTCGAAAACGTGGCCACCACCTTTTTCGGCTTTACCTTTTCCCGTTTCCAGCTCCTCGACCTGTGCGGCGACGTGGAGCGCAGCGACGCCGACTGCCGGGAGGACATGCGCGCGGGACTCCTCGCCGCCATCGCCCGTCTCAAGGCCAGCGCCGAACGCTTTGCCGCGATCTTTCCCGAGCAGCGGGGACGGTTTCTCCTGCGGGAGCTGATCGCCAACCATCCGGACCTGGCCGCGCTGCGCGGCGATCTGGGCTCGGCCCTGGAGGGACTTGGCCAATATCTCGACGCCATGCCGACCGGCGACGGTCCGTGGCCCCAATACGCCGGCCGCGCCTGGGAACTGGCCGGCCGTCTGGCGACCATCGCCGGCGAGCAGTTCGACGATCTGCCTGAAGAGGAGGTCAGCCACACCTACTGGTACGAGCGGACCGACCGCAACCTGACGCTGTATGCCACGCCGGTGGATGTGGCCGCCGAGTTGCACGCCGCCCTGTTCACCCAGGTGCGGCACTGCGTGTTCACCTCGGCCACCCTGACCGCCGGCGGCAACTTCCGTTACGCCCTCGAACGCCTCGGCCTGCCGGCGGACACCCCGACCCTGTCCCTGGCCTCGCCCTTCGATTACCGGCAGCGAACCCGGCTCTACATCCCGGAGGCGTCCTTTCCCGAGCCCACGGCGCCGGGGTATGCCCAGGCCCTGCACGAATGCATGGCCGCCCTGATCGATTGCGCCGGCGGCCGGACCCTGGCCCTGTTCACCTCGCTGGCCGCCATGGACCGGGCCTACGCCGCGCTGCGCGACCGGCTGGCCTATCCCCTGCTCATCCAGGGCGAAGCGCCCCGCCGGGTTCTGCTCCAGCGGTTCAACCGGGAAACCGCCTCGGTGCTCTTTGCCGTGTCCAGTTTCTGGGAGGGCGTCGATGTGCCCGGCGAGTCGCTCAGCCTGGTGATCATCGACAAATTACCGTTTGAAGTCCCGACCGACCCTGTTATTATGGCCCGCATGAATCGCATCAAGGTGTTGGGCGGCAATCCCTTCAACGACTACCAGGTTCCGCGCGCCATCCTGACCCTGCGCCAGGGGGTGGGCAGGCTGATGCGCACCGCCGACGACCGCGGGGTGATCGCCATCCTCGACACCCGGCTGTTCACCAAGGGCTATGGCCGACAGTTTGTCCGCAGTCTGCCGCCCAGCCCCCTGGTCCGCAGCCTGGACGAGGTGGCGGCCTTTTTCGGGCCTTGCCCCGCGCCCCCCGCGCCGGACGGACCACCGGCATGAGGCCGCCCGCCCTCGATCACGCCTGGGATCTGCGCGCCGCGACAACGGCCGTGGCCGGCCGGGTCGAAACCGCGATGCGCGACGATCTTGCGGCCGTGCTGGCCGGGTGCGATCCCCTGCTGGCCGAGATTGTCGACTATGCCCTGTTCACCGGCGGCAAACGGATCCGCCCCCTGCTGACCGTCCTCAGCTCGAACTGCTGCGGCCGGGACGACCACGATCTCTACCTCCTGGCCGCGGCCTTCGAATATCTCCACGTCGCCACCCTGATCCACGACGACGTCATCGATCAGGCCACGCAACGCCGGGGCAGCGCCACGGTGGTCGCCCGTTTCGGCCTGACCGCCGCCATCCTGGCGGGCGACTGGCTGCATGCCCGCAGCATGGCGCTGATCGGCCGGCTGGCGGGCCCGAGGGGACTTTCGGTGTTCTGCGCGGCAAC
>WQUH01000303.1 GCA_009782165.1 Pseudomonadota bacterium
CCGTGCCAACGACCAGGCCAGCCATCGGGAATTCCCCGCGGATTCCAGCCTGCAACCAACGGAGCCGTATTCATGCCGATGAACGAACAACCGCCTTGGGGCAAGAAAAAGAAGCCGGCCGGGCCGGAAGATCTGCTTGCCATCCTGATCCAGAAAATCCGGGACGCCTTCGCCGGCCAGAGCGGCGAGCCAACGCCGCCCGGCGAGCAAAAGCCCCCATCCTCCGAGGAGACGCCCAACCTGTTTGCCGGCGTCGGCAAGATCCTGACGGTTGTGGCCGTCGTGCTCATCCTCCAGGGCGTTTTTACCTGCTTCTACACCATCAAGCCCGGCGAGGTCGGCGTCATCCTCCGTTTCGGCCAATACACCCGCACCACCCATCCGGGTCTCCATTTCAAGATCCCCTTTGTGGAAGAGCTGGACAAGGTCGATGTGGAAACGGTCCGCAAGGAGGAGTTCGGGTTCCGCACCCGCATCCCCGGCGTGAATTCGGCCGTTGACCGCAAGGGCTACGATATGGAGGCCCTGATGCTGACCGGCGACAAGGACGTGATCGAGGTCGCCTGGATCGTGCAGTACAAGGTCAGCGACCCGGTCAGTTTTCGGTTCAAGGTCCGGGATGTCGCCCAGGCGGTGCGCGACGCCTCCGAAACCGTGACCAGACGCATTATCGGCAACATGGATTTCGACTATGTCCTCGGCAACCGCGAGGTGCTGGCCGCCAGCGCCAGACGGGAATTGCAGGGGCAGATGGACCGGCTGGAATGCGGCATCAATATCGTTACCCTGCAACTCCTCGACATCAACCCGCCGGAGCCGGTCAAACCGGCCTTCAACGAGGTCAACGAGGCCGACCAGGACATGAAGCGGCTGGTCAACGAAGCGGAAGAAACCTACAACAAGGTCATCCCCAAGGCGCGGGGCAGCGCCAAGCAGATCGTCGAGGAGTCCCACGGCTATGCGGCCGAGCGGCTCAACCGGGCCAGCGGCGAAACCAACCGCTTCAAGGCGATCATCAAGGAGTATCAGGGAGCGGAAGAGGTCACCCGGCAGCGGTTGTACCTTGAAGCCATGGAGGAGATTCTGCCCAAGGTCAACCATGTCTACGTGATCGACAAAAACCAGCAGAATCTCCTGCCGCTGTTCGACCTCACCCGCGCCGCGGGCAAATAGCCCGCGGGCGCATATCCGGCGGTTTTTTCGTTTCCTTCAACCGACACGATCTCATGGACAAAATCATCCGTCTTTTTCTTCTGTTGCTCCTGGCCGGCGCCGCCATCGCGGTCTGGGACGGTTTCTTCATCCTGCCCGAAGGACAGCAGGCGGTCATCACCCAGTTCGGCGCGCCGGTGGGTCAACCGGTCACCACGGCAGGGATCAAACCCAAAATACCCTTCATCCAGATGGTGCAGTATTTCGACAAACGGGTGCTGATCTGCGATGGCGAGCCCAACCAGATCCCGACCATCGACAAGACCTTCATCTACCTGGACACCACGTCCCGCTGGCGGATTGTCGATCCCCTGCGGTTTCTCCAGGCCGTGGGCACGGAAAAGAAGGCCGCCTCCCTGCTCAACGATATCATCGCCGGTACGGTGCGCGACCTGGTGAACAAGCACGACCTGATCGAAATCATCCGCAGTTCCGACTGGACCCCGGCCTACATGGCGGCCGAGGTGCAGTCCCGCGACATGATCGTGCCGCCCAAGGTGGGCCGGGACAAAATCAGCCTGATGGTGCTCGATGCCGCGGCCAAAATCACGCCGCAATACGGGGTTGAACTGTTGGATGTCATGTTCCGCCGGGTGAACTATATCGAGCCGGTTCGCCTGCGGGTCTATGACCGGATGATCTCCGAGCGCAAGCGGATCGCCGCGGAAAAACGATCGACCGGCGAAGGCCGCAAGGCGGAAATCCTGGGCCGGGTGGACCGCGAGTTGCAGGAGATCACCTCGACCGCCCAACGGGAAGCCATCGAGATCCGCGGCCAGGCGGATGCGGCGGCCGCGAAGATTTACGCGCAGACATACTCCGCCAACCCCGAGTTCTTCGCCTTCCAGAAAAGCCTCGAAAGCTACCGGGCCATCGTCAACCAGAACACCTCGCTGATTCTCTCCGCCGATTCGGACCTGTTCCGCTATCTGGAGAGCCAGAAGAAGCGGTAGCAAGCCGTCTTGCCGCAAACGCCCCGAACGCGGCCGGAACCCCCTCGGGTTCCGGCTCGTGGTTCGCGCGGCGTTGGGCCATGAGCCTCACCACCGTGTGACTATGGCGAAATATCTCCGACATATCCAGATTTCAGGCGCCGATGCATGCAGGCAGGCCCTTGCAAGTCCGCCCATTGCGCATTTGAACTGGATGTTTGAGCGATACGCCACCCCGTGCAGAACGGATGGCGCGGGAAAGGTCAACCTGCTCTTCACCGCCGGGAACTCGGAGGAAGCGTATGAGGATGGCTTGGGCATAGCGTATGTGGTCGAGCAGTTCCCGTCCGAGAGTTTCCTGGCATTACCCGCCCAACAGCAGCAAGAGGAATACCTCGACAGGATGCACGCCGCCCTCGTCCGCTGCGCGAACCAGTTGGGCTGGGATCGCAAGCCGCTCGACGCGGCCCGCGCCCGCATGATCGCTGAACATTTCGCCTCCGGTTTTTTCTGGAAAAAGCCCATCGCAAGCCCCGATCGCACCTGGAAAGTGCAGGCATATATTCAGGCCGGGGTCGAGACCTGGATTGAACTGGTGTTCTTCAACAACCAACTGGTCGAGCAGCGGCGAGTGCGATTCAGCCGCATCCCGACCTCGGCAGGGCCGGCGGAGTTCGTGCTGGGTCGGATTGAATGGCTGGATAAGCAAACGGTGCGGGTAGTCCAGAAGAATGGCCGCGACTTCTGGACCTGCACTGTAGACGGCTCGTTGGCATTTCATTACCCGAGAGCCGAA
>WQUH01000304.1 GCA_009782165.1 Pseudomonadota bacterium
CCCCTGCGGCGGATCGCCGCGATCACCCTTCGTTCTGTGATGTACGATCCCGTCCGGCAGCCAGCCGGGCCCGCAGATTGGTCAATCGCCGGTTGGCATTGAAATTGTTGATCGCCATTGCCAGGGCCTTGGGCTGACCGATGATCGTCACCAGTTTCTTGCCCCGGGTCACGGCGGTATAGAGCAGATTCCGCTCCAACAGCAGGTAGTGCTGCATCGCCAGCAGAATGACCACGGCGGGGTATTCCGAGCCCTGGCTCTTGTGGATGCTGGTGGCGTAGGCCAGCGACACCTCGTCCAGTTCCCCGAATCCATATTCGACCGTCCTGCCGTCGTAATCGACGCTCAGCACGCCCTCGTCCGGGTCGATTGCAACAATCCGCCCGATGTCGCCGTTGAAGACCTCCTTGTCGTAGTTGTTCACGGTCTGGATAATCTTGTCGCCCGGCGAATAGGTAGTACCGAAACGGCTCACCCGCGGCTCGCCGCCGGCGTTCAGCGCCTTCTGCAGTTCGGTGTTCAGGGCCTGCGTCCCCAGGCCGCCCCGGTTCATGGGGGCGAGCACCTGGATGTCCCGCACCGGGTGCAGGCCGAACCGTTTCGGAATGCGTTCGGCAACCACCTGCAGCAGTTTGGCGTGGATCTCCTCCGGGGTGGCCGCAGCCACAAAGTAGAAGTCGGACAGGCCCTCTGTCTCGTTCTTGAGCGGCATCTCGCCGTTGTTGATCCGATGGGCGTTGACAATGATCCGCGATGCGGCCGCCTGGCGGAAGATCTCGGTCAGCCGCACGGTGGCGATTGCGCCGGAACCGATGAGATCGGACAGCACCGCCCCCGGCCCGACCGACGGCAACTGGTCCACGTCGCCCACCAGCATGAGCGCGGCGCGGTCCGGGATCGCCGCCAGCAGCCTGTTCATCAGCACCACATCCACCATCGACGATTCGTCGATCACCACCAGATCCGCTTCGAGCGGGTGTTCCCTGCCCCGCTTGAAGCCGAAACTTTGGGGATCGAATTCCAGCAGGCGATGGATGGTCTTGGCCTCCCGGCCGGTGGCCTCGGTCATGCGCTTGGCCGCGCGGCCGGTCGGGGCGGCCAGCAGGATGTCGAGCCGCTTGGCGGCGATGATCCGCAGGATGCTGTTGACCAGCGTCGTCTTGCCGGTTCCGGGGCCGCCGGTGATAATCAGCGCCTTGCTGGCCAGGGCGAGCCGCACCGCATCCTGTTGCGACGGCGAAAGCTTAAGGCCGGTCTGGTGCTCCACCCAGGGCAGGGCCTTGTCGGCATCGATCCATCCCCAGGGCGGCGGCCCGTCCCCAATCCGCCCGATGTGGCTTGCCACCCCGGTCTCGGCCCGGTGCAGCGGCGTCAGGAACAGGCAGGGGATGCCGTCGATCTCCTCTGCCACCAGATTCCCCTGGCGGATTTCCTGGCGGATCGCCTCTTCCAGGGTCGCCCCGGCAATCCCCAGCAGGTCTTCGGATTTGTGCACCAGCGTGTCGTGGGGCGCGGCGCAATGACCGTCGGCGGACATCTCCTGCAAAACATGGCGCACCCCGGCCTGGGCGCGGATCAGGGAATCGGGGGCGATGCCCAGCCGGCCGGCGATGGCGTCGGCGGTCTTGAAGCCGATGCCATGGATATCGAGGGCCAGGCGGTAGGGGTTTTCCGACACCCTGATGACGGCCTCGTCGCCATAGGTCTTGTAAATCCGCACGGCCCGTCCGGTCCCCACCCCATGGGAGTGAAGAAAGACCATGATCTCCCGGATCGCCTTCTGCTCGGCCCAGGCGGCGAGGATCCTGCCGCTCCGCTTGCGGCCGATGCCGGGAAGGGTCCGCAGGCGCTCCGGCGTTTGCTCGATCACCGCGAACACCTCGGCGCCGAAGGCCCTGACCAGGATCCCGGCGAAATGGGGGCCGATGCCCTTGACCATGCCGGACCCCAGATATTTTTCGATGCCTTCCAGGGTATCGGGCGGGATGGTGGTCAGGCGGGCGGCTTTGAATTGCAGGCCGTGGGTCTTGTCGTTCTGCCAGATGCCCACGCCTTCGATGCATTCGCCGGGGGTGATGGCGGCCGCGTTGCCGATGACCGTAACCAGGTCGCGCCTGCCCCTGGCCTTGACCCGCAGCACGCAGAACCCCGATTCCTCGTTGTGGAAGGTTACCCGTTCGACCGCACCGGAAAAACGCTCGACCGGAATATCGGGGTCAGACTCTTTCTTGCGCATTGTTTTCCGGCCACTACCGGTTCATCGATGAAGGGCGCGGGCCGCCCGGAGCGTATGCCAGGAATAATCGGGCATTGTACGAATCCTTTTTTCGTTTCGCACCCTCAACCTGCGCCATAATCATGTTCTGTACAAAAAAGCTACGCCATCGCCGGCCGCAGCAGGGTCAACAGATGCGCATTCACCGCCTGCTGCGCCTGTCTCCACGATGCCAGCCTTGCCGCATCCGTGTTGTGCTGCCCGTCCAGGCGAACCAAAAAACGTTTGCCTCGGCCGGCATAGGCATAGGCCGACACATCCCCGGTGATGTCCGCCCCGACCAGGCGGCCGGAGCAATTGCGGATCACCGCCTCGAGGTGGTCCAGGCCAAAAACGCCCTGGTCCCAGGTGGTGCGCGCCGCCGCCGGACTGAGCACGTCCTTGTCGATCGACAGGTACAGGTGGTCGCTGGTTCGCAGCACCGGCGCAACAGCCGCCGCCAGCTCGCCGGCCGAGGCGAAACTATGCGCCTGGCCGCCTCTGCCCAGCAGACCCAGCCAGTCGGCCCGGCGGCCCACGCTCCAGTAGACGAGTTTTTTGCGCACCAGGGGCGCAAGATAGTTTTCCCAGGCATGGGCCAGGGTGATGTCTGTTGAGGCAATGCCGATGACGTGGATTTGCCGGATGCAGGCAAGCCCCGCGGCGTGGCGCACCCAGGAGCCG
>WQUH01000305.1 GCA_009782165.1 Pseudomonadota bacterium
AGTTGGGCCATGAGGAAATCGACGAAGGCCCGGTGGGCATGCGGGAGATAGGCCCCCTTTTTCCAGGCCAGCATCAGATCGAGGTGGAGCGGCGGGGCAAAGGAGACGGCGCGGAGATCGGGATCGTCCTCGACCACCATCCTGAGGAGGGCGGCAATGCCCAATCCCCGCTTGACCAGGGATTTGATCAGGGAAAAAAGGTTGGTTGTAAAGACCACCTGGGGCTGGGCATCGGGGATTTCGTGGAAGAGATCCAGGAGCATTTCCCGCAGGTAATACCCCTGGTTGAACATGATCAGGGGGTGGGCGGCAAATTCCTGGACCGTGATTGCCTGCCGCAGGGCCAAAGGATGGCCGGCGGGAACGCAGGCCGCCACCTCCTCGCGCAGGATGTGGCGGACTTCCAGGTTCTCCGGCACATGTCCGCCGGCGATGACGCCCATGTCCAGCTCGCCCAGATTGATCTTCCGCTGGATGCCGCCCGTGCCTTCACCCGAGACCGTCAACTGGAGCTTGGGGTGTATCTTCTTGAATGCATGGATGATGGCCGGGAAGAAGTAGGTGCTCATCATCGGCGGGATGCCCAGGCGCACCTCGCCTTTCCGCAACCCTTTCAGGTCCGCCATCTCCAGGGCCGCGGCCTGGAAGTCCTCCAGGATCCGCTGGGCGTGGACGAGAAAAATTTTTCCTTCCGCAGTCAGCGACACCTGCCGGTTGCCGCGGTTGAACAGGACCGACTCCATCTCTTTTTCCAGTTTCTGGATCGCCATGCTCACCGCCGGCTGGGCGATGTTGAGCGCTTCCGCCGCCTTGGTGAAGTTTTTGTGGCGGGCGATTTCGATGAAGAATGTGAGCTGGCGGATATTCATGGCCGCAGAAATAATGCTTGGTTATCGAATCGATAGTTTTTATATATTTTATTTATATCAAAGGAAGGGGTAGAATGCAACCGCAAAGGAAACAGATATCCGGTCAGGCAGGTCAGGCAGCATGAGCATCTCTCGCATTCAAAGCGGCACCAGCGCATTTCGCAGGGTCAATCTGGCGCTTTTTGCCGCCGGCTTCGTCACCTTCATCACCCTGTACGACGTGCAGCCGCTGCTGCCGGAATTCGCGCGCGAATTCGGCATCCGCCCCGCCTGGGCCAGTCTGCCGCTTTCGGTTGCCAGTTGTGCCCTGGCGGTGGCCATGCTGCTTGCCGGCACCCTGTCGGAGACCTTGGGCCGCAAGCCGGTGATGCTGTGCTCCCTGTTTCTGACCTCGATCCTGGCCTTGCTGACCGCGTTCACCCATTCGTTCTCGTCCCTGGTGGTGTTGCGTTTTCTCCAGGGGATCGTGCTCGCCGGCCTGCCGCCCGTGGCCATGGCGTATCTGAGCGAAGAAATCGAGCCCGCCACCGTCGGCACGGCCATGGGACTGTACATCAGCGGCAACGCCATCGGCGGCATGTCGGGACGGCTGTTCACCGCTACGGTGACCGACCATTCTTCCTGGCACATGGCGCTGGGACTGGTGGGGTTGATCTCGCTGGCGCTCAGCATCTATTTTGCCTGGGCCCTTCCGCCTTCGGCCAACTTCCGCCGCCGGCCGGTCGAGGGCCGGTATTTCCTCACCTCAGTGCTCCAGCAACTGCGCGACCCGCACCTTTTGTGCCTGTACGGCATTTCCTTCATGGTGATGGGCAGCTTTGTCACCCTGTTCAATTACATCACCTTCCGGCTGCTCGGGGAAGAGTACGGCCTGAGCCAGACCGTGGTCAGTCTGGTCTTTCTTTCCTATCTTCTGGGGGCCTACAGCTCTTCCTCGGTGAGCAAACTGGTCAACCGCTTTGGCCGCTTTCCCGCCATCCGGGCCTGCGTGGCGACCATGTTCGCCGGCATCGTCATAACCCTGGCCGCGCCGCTCCCGCTGGTGGTGGCGGGAATCGCCGTGTTTACCTGCGGTTTTTTCGGAGCCCATACCATCGCCTCGACCTGGGTGGGACGGCATGCCAAAACCGCCAAAGCCCAGGCCGCGGCGCTCTATCTCTTTTTTTACTACCTCGGGGCCAGCATTGCCGGCACGGTCGGCGGATTCTGCTGGGCAGGGGCCGGCTGGCTGGGGGTGGCGGGGTTCATCGGTCTGCTGCTGCTTGCGGCCCTGGTCTGCATCTCGATGCTGGCCAGGCTTGCCGCCAGGCCGAAGGAGGCCCGGTCCTTGGCCAGGAGTTGAGGAACCTCGCCGCCTCTGCATAGCGCCAAGCGATGCGGGCGGCAGCCGGGAGCATCCTGCCGCGGCGCTCCGGCTTCGCGATGCATGATTGTCAAGATCAATCGGGCATGGTAAGAAAGATGGCAATGTAGTGAAAAATATGAGCACGTCATTGGGTTCCGAGAGACGCGCCGGGTGACTGGACCGGCATCATACTGTCACCTGTCGCATCCCCTCGAAGGAGGTATACTGCATGGTCCACAGTAAACGTCCGGCTCATCTCGCCCGCCTTGTCCCGCTTGTCCTCACGCTCGTGTCCCTGTTGTTTTGCCAAACCCTCCGGGCGGACGACCGCATCGTCCGCGTCGGAGTCTATGAAGCGCCGCCGAAGATTGTCATCGATTCCGCCGGCAAACCTGCCGGCATCTACGTCGAACTCATCGAAGACATTGCGCGGAAGGAAGGCTGGCGGGTGCGCTACGTGGCCGGCCGGTGGGCGGAGAATCTGGAACGTCTGGAGCGGGGCGAGATCGATCTGATGCCCGACATGGCCCGCACCGACGAGCGGGCGCAACGGTATGCCTTCCCGGATATCCCGGTTCTGTCGTCCTGGTTTCAGTTGTATGTGCCCAAAGGGCGCGATCTGCACTCCGTTATGGAGCTGAACGGCAAACGCATCCTGGTGCTGGAGCACTCGGTCCAGGAGCAGGCCTTTATCCGCTTGAGCCAGGGCTTCGAGCTGAACGCCACCCTGGTCGCCGTGGCCGATTATCCCGCCATGCTTGCCATGGTCGAGCACGGCGAGGCGGATGCGGTCGTCGCCAGCCGATATCAAAAAAAATGGTGCGCAAAATACCACCTCGAAGGCACGGATGTGCTGTTCGAGCCCACCACGCTGTTTTATGCCGCCACCAAAGGCGACCCCAAACACCTGCTGGCCGCCATCGACCGCCACCTCGCCGTATTGAAAAAGGATCAGGATTCGATCTATTACGCGGAGCTCAAGCGGTTGGGCAACGAGAAGCCCACCCTGGTCCTGCCGATCTGGCTGAAGATCGCGGGAGTGGTGGTGGTGCTTGTTTTGCTGGTCAGCGTTGCCGTCAGCGTGACCCTGAAAGAGCAGGTCGATGCCCGGACCCGGGAGCTGCTGCGGGAAAACGCGGAACGGCGGGCGCTCCAGCAGCGATTCATGGATATCATCGAGTTTTTGCCCGACCCGACCTTTGCCATCGACGAGCACAGGCGGGTCATTGCCTGGAACCAGGCCTGCGAGGCGATGACCGGCATCGGCAAGGACCAGATCATGGGGCAGGGGGACTATGCCTATGCCGAGGCGCTGATTGGCGAGCGGCGGCCGATTCTGATCGACCTGCTGGACCAGACCGATGCCCCGATCGAGGCGACCTATACCAATGTGCGCCGCGCAGGGGACCGGATCTATGCGGAAATCTTGTTTCCCAATCCCCATACCGGCCGAAGCGTCTACCTGTGGGGAGTGGCGGCCCCCCTGTACGATCAGAACGGCAGCCGGCGCGGCGCGATTGAAACCCTTCGCGACATCACCGAGCAGCAAAAGACCGAACATGCGCTGCGGGCAAGCGAGCGGGAATACCGGGAACTGGTCATGCTGGCCAACTCCATCATCCTGCGTTGGCAGCCCGATGGCCGCATCACCTTTCTCAACGAATTCGGGCAGCGGTTTTTTGGTTATGTCGCCGCGGAACTCATCGGCCGGCACGTCGTCGGCGCCCTGGTGCCGGAATTCGGCGCGGACGGCCGCGATCTCAGGACATTGATCGACGACATCACCGGCAATCCGCATCAGTACGAGCGGAGCATCAACGAGAACATGTGCCGTGACGGCAGGCGGGTCTGGATCGACTGGACGAACAAGGTGGTGACCGATGCCGACGGCCAGGTGAAGGAGATCCTCAGCATCGGCTCCGACATCACCGAACGCAAACAGGCCGGAGAACAGATCCATCGGCTCAACGAGGATCTGCGCCGGCACGCTGAAACCCTGGAGCAGCGGGTGGCCGAACGGACAGTGGAACTGGCGGCCATCAACGACGAGCAGCGCGCCATTTTCGAGTCGGCCAGCGCCGGCATTGTCCTGGTGCAGAATCGAACCATCCACCGCTGCAACCGGAAATTCGAGGAAATGATCGGGTACGCCCCGGGAGCGATCATCGGCCGGCCGGTCAGAATTCTGCACCCGGACGAGGAATCGTATGCCCGTTTCATGCGGGACGTGTATACCGAATTGGCCAACGGCGAGACACGCCGTCTGGAAACGCGGATCCTTCGCCAGGACGGCTCGGTGTTTTGGGCCCGGTTGAGCCTGTGCGCCTGCGATTCCCAGTCCCCGATTCAAGGGACGGTCGGCATTGTCGAGGATGTCACGGTCGAGCGCGAGGTGATGGAACAGTTGCGCCAGGCTTTGGAGACGGCCCAGGAGGCCGACCGGGTCAAGTCGATCTTCCTTGCCACCATGTCGCACGAGTTGCGCACCCCCCTGAATTCGATCATCGGTTTTACCGGCATCATGCTGCAGGGGCTGGCGGGACCGCTCAACCCCGAACAGCACAAGCAGATGGGCATGGTGCAGAAGAGCGCCCGTCATCTCCTGGACCTGATCAACGATGTGCTCGACATCTCGAAGATCAGCGCCGGCCAGTTGCAACTGGTCGCCACGCCTTTTCAGTTGCGGACCTCGATCGAGAAAACGGTCAGGCTCATCGTGCCTCTGGCGGCACAGAAGGGGATCGAGGTGCGGATGGACCTTGCCGACAGCGTGGGCGAGATCGTCACCGACCAGCGCCGGCTGGAGCAACTGCTGTTGAATCTGCTCAACAACGCGGTCAAATTCACCGAGCAGGGATGGGTGAGCATTGCCTGCCGCGCGGACAACGGCGACTATCTGCTGACGGTCGCCGATACCGGCATCGGCATCCACGCGCATGAGATTCCCCTGCTCTTCCAGCCCTTTCATCAGCTTGACTCCGGGTCGGCCCGCAAGCACGAGGGAACCGGTCTCGGGCTGTCCATCTGCAGTAAACTGGTCGAAATGATGGGCGGTTCCATCACCGTGACAAGTCAATGGGGGCAAGGGAGCGCCTTTGCCGTGCGCCTGCCCCGCCGCAACCAGGAGGCACGGAATGAACAACCGGTTGCTGGTCATCGAGGATAACGAGCAGAATCTGTATCTGATCCGCTTCCTGCTGGAAAAGAACGGATTTTCGGTTATTGCGGCCGAAGATGGCAAAACAGGGGTCGAACTGGCCTTGCGGTGCGATCCGCTGGCCATTCTCCTGGACATTCAACTGCCGGGCATGAGCGGATTCGCCGTGGCGGCCGCCCTGAGGACGCACCGCTGTTGCGATGGGGTGCCGATTATTGCCGTGACCTCGCACGCCATGGTCGGCGACCGGGAGCAGATCCTGGCCGCCGGCGCCACCGGCTACATCGAAAAGCCGATCAATCCCGAGACCTTTGTCGCTGACATCAGGAAGTATTTACCGAACCATCTGGAGACTGCCGATGAGTGAAAACCGTGTCCTCGTTGTGGACGATCAGGAAGAGAACCGCTATTTCGCGGAGGTGCTGCTCAGGGGCAACGGCTACGAGGTGCATACCGCGGGCAATGGCGCCGAGGCGCTGGCCCAGCTCCGCGCCATGGAATTCGATCTCATCCTCAGCGATATCCTCATGCCGGTGATGGATGGATTCGAATTCTGCCGGATTGTCAAAAGCGACGGGCAACTGTGCCATATTCCGTTTGTCGTCTGTACGGCCACCTACACGGAGCCCCAGGACGAGGAGTTGGCCATGAAAATCGGGGTCGACCGTTTTCTGGTGAAACCCTGCGAGCCGGAGGCACTGCTGGCCGTGGTCCGCGAGAGCATGACGGCGTACCCGTTGCCGTGCCTTTCCCCCCGTGACCTGGTCCCGGACGAGCAGGTGTTCAAGCTCTACAACGAGCGGCTCGTGCATAAGCTCGAGGAGAAGATGTTGCAGCTGGAGAAGGAGACCAGGGCGCTGCGCGCATCCGAAGCGAAGTTCCGTCAGTTTTACGAGAGCATGACCGCCGGCGTGTTTTCCATCGACAAGCAGGGGCGGATCCGGGAAAGCAATGCCTCCTTTCAGCGGATGCTCGGCTATACGGCCGAGGAGTTGCTGTTCGTCACCTACAGCGAGCTGACGCCGGCACGGTGGCATGTGGTCGACGAGATCTTTTTGCGGGATCAGGTGATGGCCAAAGGGTTTTCCGAGGTCTATGAAAAAGAGTACCAGCGGAAGGACGGCAGCGTGTTCCCCGTCGAGATGGAGGGCTTCCGGATCCGCAACGATATCAGGGAACAGGAGGAGATCTGGTGCGTCGTTCAGGATATTTCCGAGCGAAAAAGTGCGGAAACGCTCCAGAAGAAGCTGGAAGAACAACTGTACCAGGCCCAGAAAATGGAGTCCATCGGCCGGCTGGCCGGGGGGGTGGCGCACGATTTCAACAATATGCTCAGCGTCATCCTCAGCTATGCCCAAATGGGCCTGGCAGAGGCCGACCCTGCCTCCTCTCTGCGCGTTTTTTTTCAGGACATCCTTGAGGCCGCGCGACGTTCGGCCGACGTGGCCAGAAAATTGCAGGTTTTCGCCCGCCACCAGGCCATTGTCCCCAAGGTGCTCGATCTCAACGAATCCGTGCGCGACATGCTCAAAATGCTCCACCGGCTGGTCGGCGAAGAGATTCAACTGCACTGGCGGCCGGGATCGGATATCTGGCCGGTCAAAATCGATCCGACCCAGGTCGACCGGATCCTGGCCAACCTGCTGGTCAACAGCCGCGATGCCATCGTCGGCGCCGGAGATGTCGTCATTGCCACCAGGAATGTCTGTTTCGATGCGGACAACTGGGTCTATTATTCAGATGTGGTTCCGGGCGAATATGTGCTGCTGACGGTCAGCGACAATGGCTGCGGCATGGACAAGAGTATGCTCAACAAGATTTTTGAACCGTTTTTCACCACCAAGGGGGAGGGCCTCGGCACCGGCATGGGCCTGGCAACGGTGTACGGCATCGTCAAGCAGAATAACGGTTCGCTCGATGTGGACAGCGAGCCGGGCAAGGGGACGACCTTCAAAATCTATCTGCCGCGGGTCCAGGAGGATCTGGCCGAGAACGAACCGGGGCAGACGGCGGCAATTCCGCGCGGCCAAGGGGAAACCATTCTGGTGGCCGAGGATGAACAGGCTGTCCTCGAAATGGCCAATATCATCCTGACCGGGCTGGGCTACACGGTGCTGCTTGCCAACAACCCCGTGGCTGCGATCGAGAAATCCAGCAGCCATACCGGCGAGATCGATCTGCTGCTCGCCGATGTGATCATGCCGACCATGAACGGCAAGGAACTGTCCGATCAGCTCAGCAAATCGCGGACCCGGATGAAAACGCTCTACATGTCCGGCTATGAGAATCAGGTGAGCGCCAGACTGGAGCAGCAGGAACAGGATCGGTATTTCCTCAGGAAACCCTTTTCCGTCAGGGAGCTGGCGATCAAGGTGCGGGAAGCGCTGAGCGGGTGATCTTGCCTTTCCGGACGAAATGGTTATATTGATCGTTCAACCTCTCGCTCTTCATTCATCAAGGAGAAGGCAGTAATGCAGACACAGACCGGAACGCACGACCTCGCTTTGACCCAGGCCAGACAACAGGCTTCGACCGTCTTTCTGGCCAAGGTTTTCAACTGGATGGCCATCGGCCTCGCCATAACCGGCGCCGTTGCCTACTATGTCGCCGCCTCGGGGATGGCGCTGATGATTGCCAAACCGATCTTTATCGGCCTGATGCTGGTCGAACTCGGAATGGTCTTTTTCCTCTCCGCCAGGATCGAACGGATCCAGCCAGCCACCGCCACCGGGCTTTTTGTCGTCTATTCGGCCTTGAACGGCGTAACCCTGTCGATCATCTTTCTCATCTACACCCATGCCTCCATTGCCGCCACCTTTCTGGTGACCGCCGGCATGTTCGCGGCCATGGCGGTCTACGGCATGGTCACCAAGCGCGATCTGTCCGGCCTGGGGTCGTTCATGTTCATGGGGTTGATCGGGATCATCCTGGCCTCGGTGGTCAACTGGT
>WQUH01000306.1 GCA_009782165.1 Pseudomonadota bacterium
TCGCGGCCAAGCCCCGACTGTTTGATCCCGCCGAAGGGCGCCACCTCGGTGGAGAGCAGCCCGCTGTTGACGCAGACCATGCCGGCCTCGATGGCCGCCGCCACCCGGAGCACCCGGCCGATATCGCGGGCATAGAAATAGGCGGCCAGACCGAATTCGCTCGCGTTGGCCATGTCGATCGCCTCCTGGTCGGTATGAAAGCGAAAGAGCGGCGCCACCGGGCCGAAGGTTTCTTCGCGCGCCACCTTCATCTGCTGGGTGACATCGACCAGGACGGTCGGCTCGAAAAAGAGGCCGCCGCGGGCATGGGCATTGCCGCCCATCAGCAGCCGCGCCCCGCCGGCCAGGGCATCGGCGATGTGCTCCTTGACCTTGGCCAGGGCCTGCGGGTCGATCAAGGGGCCAATCGCCACCTCCGGCTCGGTGCCCGCGCCCACCTTCATGGCGCGAACCCTGGCCGCCAGCTTTTCGGCAAAGATGTCGTACACGCCATCCTGCACATAGAGACGGTTGGCGCACACGCAGGTCTGCCCGGCATTGCGGTACTTCGAGGCCAGGGCGCCGTCAACCGCCGCATCGACATCGGCATCGTCAAAGACAATGAACGGGGCGTTGCCGCCCAGTTCAAGCGACAGTTTTTTGACCGTGTCGGCCGATTGCCGCATCAGGAGACGGCCAACCGCGGTGGAACCGGTAAACGACAGTTTGCGCACCAGCGGACTGGCGCACAGGGCGCGGCCGAGTTCCGGGGTGCGGGAACTGGCGCAGGCGATGACATTGAAGACCCCCGGCGGCATCTTGGCCCGTTCGGCCAGCTCGGCCAGGGCCAGGGCGGTGAGCGGGGTCGCGCTGGCGGGTTTGCAGACCACGGTGCAGCCCGCGGCCAGGGCCGGGGCCACCTTGCGGGTGATCATGGCCAGCGGAAAATTCCAGGGGGTGATGGCGGCGCAGACGCCGATCGGCTGCTTGATGGTCAGCAGCATGCGGTCGTCCTGATTGCTCGGAATCACCGTCCCGTAGGCGCGCCTGGCCTCCTCGGCGAACCATTCCACAAAGGAGGCGCCATAGCTGACTTCCCCCCGCGCCTCTGCCAGCGGCTTGCCCTGTTCGGTGGTGATCAGCCGGGCCAGATCCTCGGCATGGGCCATAATCAGCGCAAACCACTGTTTGAGCACCGTGGCCCGCGCCTTGGCGGTCAGGCTGCGCCAGGCCGGCCAGGCCGCATTGGCCGCCGTTATCGCCATATCAGCCTCGGCAAGGCCCATGTCGGCAACCTCGGCGAGCAGAGCGCCGGTCGCCGGATCGCTGACCGGAAACACCCGGAGGTCAAGGGCGGAAACCCAGTTGCCGTCAATATATCCGTGGGTCTTGAGCAGGGTCGTGTCGGTGAGCGGAACGGTCATGGGAGATCCTCCTGGTTTGGGCAGTCCATTGGTGGGAACAGAAGATGCCGGTTGTCGGGTCGCGGTCTGGCAGGATGCGAACCGGAAATAAGAATTGTATTCCCCACCGGTGGGGCAATGTCAAGACCGAGGTGGAGCGTCCGCCGGACGTTTTTCTCCGGCGGCGTTCTGCTGGATGGGCAGCGGTCAGGACTGCATCGGCGGATGGCTCAGGTGCCGATGGCGTGCAGGGTGATCGTGTAGGTGATGACCTGTCCGGCCAGGGGATGGTTGTAGTCGACAGTCACGGTTTCGTTGCCGGCGGCGAGGACCGTGGCCGGAACCTGATGGTCCGTGCCGTCGGTGGTCACATTGAGCGACAGAATCATGCCGGGTCTGGGATCGATCCGGTCGGCGAAAACGGCGCGGGGTACCTCCTGCACCAGTTCCTGGCGATACAAGCCAAAGGCGTCCTCGGGCTGGATATGCACGGTTCTGGTGTGCCCCGGTTCCATGCCCAGCAGGCAGGCCTCGACCGCCTTGAGGATCTGGCCCGAGCCGATGGCCAGGGTGAGCGGTTTGCCTTCAGGAGTGGCGGCGATGCATTCCCCGGAGGGCAGGGTGGCGGCATAGCTGATCGAGACGACATCAAAAAGCTGGGCAGGGCGCATGGGCAGGATCCTTGGGAGTAGGGTGTTTGGCAGTGCGGCCACTATAGCCGCTGCGCCGCTGTTTGACAAGAATCCAGGCGGGTCTGATGCGGACTTGACAAAGCGGGCGTGAATGCGTACATGTGCAAAATTCACCCGGAACCGTGCCAAAACCAGAGCAAGAACAACAGCCCTGCCGAAGACTCCATTCCTGTACGCACAGCAATGCCATGATCGAACTCGCTTTTGCCAAGGCCGTCGATGGCCTTTTGCCCGCCATTGTCCAGGATTGCGCCACTGGCGAGATCCTGATGATTGCCTACATCAACCGCCTGGCCTGGGAAAAAACCCTGGAAACCGGCAAGGCCCACTATTGGAGCCGTTCCCGCGCCAGTCTGTGGCTGAAAGGCGAAACGTCCGGGCATGTGCAGCTCGTTAAGGAAATTCTGGTTGATTGCGACCAGGATGCGGTGGTGTACAAGGTCGAGCAGTTGGGCGGCGCGGCCTGCCATACCGGGTATCGCAGTTGTTTTTACCGCAAAGTGGATGGCGACCGTCTGACTGTGTGCGCCCAGGAGCGCGTTTTCGATCCGGCCGTGGTGTATGGCGCCGGCAAGTGATTCCATTTTTACTGCACAACTCAATGAGTATCGCGGCAGCAACGCGCCATGGCGTTCCAGAGAGGCAAGGTTGGGGTTCGCGTTGCTCACCCCAACCTTGGACTGGATTCCCTGTCATTCCCGCGTAGGCGGGAATTTCGCGGGAATGACGAGAGGGAGGGCGCGGGAATGAACCGGGCACGGCACGCCGTGCCCCTACGGTTCCCATATCTGTGTTCGTTCGGCGGGCGGCAGTTCCCCATCGGGAGCGGCTGAGCCGCGCAGCCAAGG
>WQUH01000307.1 GCA_009782165.1 Pseudomonadota bacterium
CCGATCGGCAAGCTGACCAGCATCAACCTGGAAGACGAGACCCAGGAGAAATTCGGCGCCAATGCCCTGGCCGACCTGCGCTGGAAAGATATCTTCGACACCGATGCCTGCACGCTGTGCAAGCGGTGTCAGGACCGATGCCCCGCCTACGGCACCGGCAAGCCGCTGTCGCCGATGCAGGTTGTCAACCAGATCGGCGAGATCGCCTTTAGCCAGCCGGATGCCAACCTGATCGAGACCATCGGCCGCGAGGCCATCTGGTCCTGCACCACCTGCCGCGCCTGTCAGGACATCTGTCCGGCCTCCATCGAGCATGTGGGGAAAATCGTCGAGATGCGGCGCAATCTCGTGCTGATGGAAGGCGAGTTTCCCGGCGAGGAGGTCATCGCCGCCATGGAGCAGACCGAGGTCAACGGCAACCCGCTGGGCATGGGCTACGCCTCGCGCGGCGACTGGGCCGAGCCCCTGGGCATCAAGCCGCTGGCCGAAGATCCCGAGGTGGATATCCTCTATTTTGTCGGCTGTTACGCCTCGTTCGACAAGCGCAATATCGCGGTGGCCGCCAGCTTCATCAAGCTCTGCCAGGCCGCCGGCATCAAGGTCGGCATCCTCGGCAAAGAGGAAAAATGCTGCGGCGAGCCGATACGGAAAATGGGCAACGAGTATCTCTACCAGACCCTGGCCATGGAGACCGTGGAGATCATCAAAGGCTATGGCGTCAACAAAATCGTCACCACCTGCCCCCACTGCTTCAACACCCTGACCAAGGACTACCGCGATTTCGATTTCGACATCGAGGTCGTGCCGCATGTCCTCTTCCTCGAACAACTGGTGGCCAGCGGCAGGCTGCCGGTCGCGGCCGAGGCATTCACCTGCGCCTACCACGACTCGTGCTACCTCGGCCGGCACAACGGCCTGTATGACGCGCCCCGGAGGCTGATCCGCGCAATGGGCGGCCGCATCGCCGAAATGGCGCGGCACCGCGATCAGGCATTCTGCTGCGGCGCGGGCGGCGGCCGGATTCTGGCCGAGGAGAAACTGGGCGAGCGGATCAACGTCAAGCGGGTCCAGATGGCGGTGGCCACCGGCGCCGGACACCTGCTGGCCAACTGCCCGTTCTGTCTGACCATGTTCGAGGATGGCGTCAAAGGCGCCGATGTCGAGGACCGGCTGCGGCCGAGGGATATCGCCGAGGTGCTCGCCGAACGGGTGCTGGCGGGAAAAAATGTATAGCACAACAACTGGTTGATCCTGACTGTCGGAGGAATGGAATGAACATACTGATCTGCATCAAACAGGTTCCGGATATGGAATCGAAATTCAAGATCAACGGCGAGGGCACCTGGTACAACCAGGCCGACCTGGCCTGGCGGATGAACGAGTACGACGAATACGCCGTCGAACAGGCGGTGCGGCTGAAAGAGCAGGTCAAGGATGCCGATCTGACCGTGCTCTGCATCGGTCCGGACCAGGTGACCGAGCCGATCAAGAAGGCGCTGGCCATGGGGTGCGACCGGGGCGTGCATATCGCCGATCCCGATTCCGCCAAACGGGAGCCGATCGCCATTGCCGCCATGATCGCCGGTTTCGCCAAAGACAAGCAGTTCGACATCATCTTCACCGGCATGCAATCCCAGGATCGCGGCAGCGCCCAGGTCGGCGTCATGGTGGCCGAGTTGCTCGGCATCGATGCGGTGACCACCATTGTCGATTTTGCCTACGACAACGGCGCCATCCACGTCAAACGCGAACTGGAGGGCGGCAGCAAGGCCCTGGTCGCGGCCGCGGCGCCGGTGGTGCTCACCTGTCAGTTGGGCCTCAACACCCCGCGCTATCCGACCCTGCCGAACATCATGAAGGCCAAGAAAAAAGAGCTGCTGGTGCTGGCGCCCGATACCGGCGGCGTGGGCGCCCGGCAGGAGACAGCGGCCTGCTTTTTCCCGGAGAAGAAGGGGGGCGGCCTGGTGCTGGAAGGCGAGATCCCCGAACTGGCTGACAAACTGATCCGCCTGCTCAAAGAAAAAACCTCTGTTCTGGCCTAGGAGAGACCCATGAAAATCATACTTGTGGCAGAATTCCGGGAAGGGAAACTGCGTGCCGAATACAGCCAACTGATTGCCTTCGCCCAACAGCAGCAGGCCGAGGCCGCCATGTTCCTGGTGGGCAGCGCCGGCGAGCTGCCGAAGTTCAACGGCCCCCTGTATCTGGCCGATGCGGCCAAGCACGGCGAATACAATCCCACGGCGCACAGGCGATTGCTCTTGGACGTGATCGACCGGGAGCAGCCGGACCAGATTGTTTTTCTCCATTCGTCGTATGGCTGGGATCTGGCGCCGCGAATCGCTGTGGCGCTTCAGGCGGCGCAGGTTTCCGAAATCATCGCCATCGACAACGGCCTGCCGGTGGTGCCGGCGTGCAACGCCAAACTGCGGCGGCGCATCAGGTCCGCCACGGCCCGGACCGTCCTGACCATCCAGGCGGGCGCGTTCGGTCTGGATGCCGAACCCGAAGGCACGCCCACGGTCATTGCGGTCGATACCGATGCCAACGGCAAGGTGCGATGCACCGGCTATGAGGCGGCCAAGATCGAGGGCGTGGACCTGACCAAGGCCGAGATCATCGTCAGCGCCGGCCGCGGCATAGGCAAACCGGAAAACGTGGCCATGGTGCAGGCCCTGGCCAAGGCCCTCGGCGGCGAGTACGGCGCCAGCCGGCCCGTGGTCGATGCCGGATGGGTGGAGCACAGCCGGCAGGTCGGCACCACCGGCAACACGGTTACCCCGAAACTCTACGTGGCCTGCGGTATTTCCGGCGCCATTCAGCACCTGGCCGGCATGAAGAAATCGGATTTCATCGTGGCCATCAACACCGACAAGGATGCCCCCATCGGCGAGGTGGCCAAT
>WQUH01000308.1 GCA_009782165.1 Pseudomonadota bacterium
GGACGGCCTGGACCTGGTCAAAATCACCCTGGACCAGGGGCCGGTGTTCTACGGCTATACCGAAGGCCCGATGGTGTTTCTGGCCATGGCGCCGGCCGCCATCAAGACCTGTCTTGCCGCCGGCAAGGGCGAGGCGGCCCTGGACAAGGCCCCCGCCTTCCAGGAGGCGGTCGCCTACTGGCAGACCTTCCCCGCGACGATGATCTACTCCCGGTCGTATCTCAACACGCCCCTGGTGGCCGAGCTCCTCAAGCTCGCCACCGTGCCCGAGGTCAAGGAGGCCGGCGAGTTGCTGACCGGAATCGGCGTCGCCTACTCGATCGATTACGGGACCGGTCAGGGCATGGAAGGCCGGGGCCGGGCCAACCTGACCTATGACCGCCTGCACCCGGCGCTGAAAGGTCTGTTCGATTCGGTCAAGGGCAACCAGACCCTGCACCTGCTGCAGGACAAGGCCCTGGCCTACAGTTGGGACGCATCGCTCCAGTTCCAGATGGAACGGATCATCGCGGCCGCCAAGGCCGAGGGACAGGAGTATCAGAATATCGACCAGCAGGTCCGGCAGTTCTGGGGCGTTTCCGTGGAAGAATTGGTTCATGCCCTTGGTTCTCAGTGCGGCGGCGTGCTCGACGACGTTGTCCGCACCCCGCTGTTCCCCTGGCCGAAGATGACCCTGTTCATCGAGGTTCGGGACCGCGCCGTCATCGAGAAGGCGCTGAACGGCATGCGGAATTTTGTGGCCGCGCAGGGATCGATCCGCGAGGAGCAGGAGCAGGTGGAGGGACAGACCGTCTACTCCTGGCCGGTCATGCCCGGCGAGGTCCAGCCGGCGGCGGTGCTCACCGACAACATGTTCTACCTGTCCACCAGCAAACAGTCCCTCAAGGCGATGCTGGCCGCCAAGGCCGCGCCCGGCGCCCTGGCCGCGCCGGTGACCGCGCAGTTGGGCCCGGACCTGAGCGGCCGGGTCAAGGCATCCAACTTGAGCAACTTTGTCGTGTTCCCTGCCCGGATGGCCCGCCAGACCGGCGAGACCATCGAATGGCTGGCCGCCATCCTGGCCTCCAGGCAGGTCGGCATGGAGCGGCTCAAGCGCGAGTTGGTGCAACTGATGGAATCGACGGAGCTGATCGCGGTGACCACCCAGGTGAGCAAGGAACGGACGGAATGGGCCATGACCACCGTCACCGCCAAGAAGCCGGCGGCCGGCGGCGGTCAGTGAGCGGCCGGGCAATGCGGCGGATAACGCGGTCCGGGAAAAAGGACTTGCCTAACTGTCCGCATTCAAGGTATGGGTGTGTTTTATCGGCACAGTACGGGGCAGGCGGGCACAGCGGCGCGGCCTCCCCGTCGCTGTGGTTCTGATGCGCGACGACTGGCGACGGCGCGGCCGATTGCCGTGAATACCAGCAAGGAGGAAGGAAGTGGCGTTTGACAACGAGACAACACTGTGGCTTTCCGGCAACGAGGCGATCGCCCTCGGCGCCTGGGAAGCGGGGGTCCGGGTGGCATCGGGTTATCCGGGCACGCCCTCGACCGAGATCATGGCCAATCTCTCCCGCTATCCGGGGGTGTACACCGAGTGGGCGCCCAACGAGAAGGTGGGGCTGGAAGTGGCCATCGGCGCCTCCTTTGCCGGGGCCCGGGCCCTGGCCACCATGAAGCACGTCGGCATGAACGTGGCGGCGGACCCCCTGTTCACGGCGGCCTACACCGGCGTACGCGGCGGCCTGGTGGTCCTCAATGCCGACGATCCCCAGATGCACAGCTCCCAGAACGAGCAGGACAACCGCAGCTATGCCTTTGCCGCCAAGCTGCCCCTGCTCGAACCATCCGACCCGGCCGAGGCCAAACAGATGGTCGGCCGGGCATTCGCCTTGAGCGAGCAGTTGGACACCCCGGTGATCGTGCGCATCACCACCCGGATCGCCCACGTCAAGGGCGTGGTGGAGAAAGGAGCGCGCTGCGAGACGCCTGCGCCCGCGATCGAGAAGATGCCGGCCAAGCTGGTCATGCTGCCCGGCAACGCCAGAATGCGGCGGGCGGCGGTGGAAAAACGGATGCAGGCCGCCCGCGATCTGGTCGAGACCCTGCCGGAAAACCGGATCGAACCGGGGGTCGGCAAACGGGGCTTCATCACCTCCGGGGTGCCCTACAACTACGTCAAGGAGGTCTTTCCCGACGCGCCGGTGCTCAAGCTCGGCACGGTCTGGCCTCTGCCGGAGAAGATGATCCGCGCCTTCGCCGCCACCGTGGACGAGCTGATCGTGGTCGAGGAACTCGA
Source organism: Pseudomonadota bacterium (assembly GCA_009782165.1). Classification (GTDB taxonomy): domain Bacteria; phylum Desulfobacterota; class Desulfobulbia; order Desulfobulbales; family Desulfobulbaceae; genus Desulfobulbus. Next base: position 2,285 of record WQUH01000308.1, read on the forward strand.
CCCCTTCATCGAGACCCACCTCAAGGCCATGGGCATCGCCTGCCGGGGCAAGGATCTCATCCCCAACCAGGGCGAGCTCAACTCGTTCATCGTCCGCAAGGCGATTGCCCCGGAAACCATCGGCGAGGTCTTCGCCCCGCTGGAACTGCCGATGCGGCCGCCGAACATGTGCGCCGGCTGCCCGCACCGCGGCCTGTTCTACGGCCTGTCGCGGATGAAGGACGTCTTTGTGTCCGGCGACATCGGCTGCTACACCCTGGGCTTTCTGCCGCCGCTGTCGGCCATGGACGCCTGCGTCTGCATGGGCGCCTCGATCGGCGTGGCCCACGGCATGGCCAAGGCGCTGGGCGCAAGCGGCGAAGGCAAGGTGGTGGCCGTGCTCGGCGATTCCACCTTCATGCACTCGGGCATCACCGGCCTGCTGAACATGGTCTACAACGGCACCTACGCCTCGGTGATCATCCTCGACAACCGCACCACCGCCATGACCGGCCACCAGGACAACCCGGCCTCGGGCAGGTCGATCCTCGGCGAACCGGCGCCGGAACTGGATCTCGAGGAGCTGTGCCGGGCCCTTGGCGTCAGGCGGGTGACCGTGGTCAACCCGCACGATGTCGAGGCCACCCGCAAGGTGCTGGCGGAGGAGATCGCGGCCCCCGAGCCCTCGGTGATCATCAGCCGGGCCCCCTGCGTGCTCCTGCCCGAGGAGGTCAAGCGGGTCAAACCGCCCTATTTCACCAATCTCGACAACTGCACCGGCTGTTCGCTCTGCGTGCAGATGGGATGCCCGGCCATCAGTTGGACGCCGCTGACCCCCGAGGAGGCGCTGGCCCGGGGCTACCGGGAAAAACAAAAAGGATTCGCCCAGATCGCCGAGGTGCAGTGCAACGGCTGCGGTCAATGCGCCTGCGTGTGCAAGTTCGAGGCTATCGTGCAAAGGGAGGTCAAGTGATGCGACAGAGCGGCAATATCCTCTTTTCGGGCGTGGGCGGCCAGGGCATCCTGCTGGCCAGCGAGTTGACCGCCCATGCGCAGTTGGCGGCGGGCTTCGACGTCAAAAAGAGCGAGGTACACGGCATGGCCCAGCGGGGCGGCTCGGTCGAGGCCCATCTCCGCTACGGCGAGAAGGTGTACTCGCCCCTGATCGAACTGGGCGCGGCCGATATTCTGGTGGCCTTCGAGCCCCTGGAGGCGGTGCGCTATCTGCCGTACCTGCACCGCGACAGCGCCGTGGTGGTCAACACCCGGAAGATTCTGCCGCCGGCGGTGGCGCTCGGCAAGGCGAAATATCCCGACACGATCTTTGATGAGTTCGCCTCCCGCCACATCAAGGTGGTGGCCATTGACGCCTTTGCCGTGGCCGAGTCGGTGGGCGAGTTGCGCACCGTCAACGTGGCCATGGTCGGGGCCATGTCCAATTTCCTTGCGGTTCACCCCGAGGTCTTTCTCCGGGTGATCGACCGGGCCGTCAAGTCCCGGTTCAGCGAGGTCAACAGGAAGGCTTTCTCTGCCGGTCGGGCCGCAATCCATGCCTGAACCGGCGACACGAACAACGAGGAGAGACATATGATGCGGGTTGAAGAAATCGAAACGCTGCCCCGGTCCGGTCTGGAATCGATCCAACTCAAACGGCTGCAGGCCCTGGTCCAGCGCGTGTACCACACGATCGCACCCTACCGGGCCAAGATGGACGCGGCCGGGATCAAACCCGACGACATCCGGACGCTCGCCGATCTGCGCCGGTTGCCGTATACCTCCAAGGACGACCTGCGCGACACCTATCCCTTCGGCATGTTCGCCAGCCCCATGGACGAGGTCATCCGGATCCACGCCTCTTCGGGCACCACCGGCAAACCGACGGTGGTCGGCTACACCCGGGCCGATATCGATCTCTGGGCCTCGGTGATGGCCCGCTGCCTGAACATGGCCGGGGTGACCAGGGGCGATATGGTCCAGAATGCCTACGGCTACGGCCTGTTCACCGGCGGCCTCGGCGGCCATTACGGCGCGGAAGCCCTGGGGGCCACGGTTATTCCGGCCTCGGGCGGCAACTCCAAACGCCAGATCATCATGATGCGCGACTTCGGCACCACCGCGCTGCTCTCCACGCCGTCCTACGCCCTCAATCTGGCCGACGCCATGGCCGATGCCGGCATCGGCCCCGGAGAACTCAAACTGCGGGTCGGGGTCCACGGCGCCGAGCCCTGGAGCATCAACATGCGCGAAGAGGTGGAGCGCAAACTCGGCTACCGGGCCCTGGACATCTACGGCCTGTCCGAGATCATCGGACCCGGCGTGGCCATGGAGTGCATCAAGACCGACCGCGGCCTGCACATCATGGAAGACTGCTTCCTGCCCGAAATCGTCGATCCGGATACCCTGGAACCGCTGCCCTACGGCGAGACCGGCGAACTGGTCTTCACCACCCTGACCAAGGAGGCCCTGCCGCTGATCCGCTATCGGACCAAGGACATCTCCCGGATGTTCCTCGAACCCTGCCCCTGCGGCCGCACCCTGATCCGGATGGAGAAGATCATGGGCCGGACCGACGACATGCTGATCATCCGCGGGGTGAACGTGTTCCCGTCCCAGGTCGAGCATGTGCTGATGGGCATCGACGGGGTCGAGCCCCATTACCAGATCGAGGTCACCCGCGACGGCAGCCTCGACGTGGTGACGGTGCTGGTCGAGGTGAGCGAGAGCATCTTCTCCGACGAGATCAAGGTGCTGGAAAACTTAAATAAAAAAATTCAGGCCGAGATCAAGGATATACTTGGCATCACCTGCAAGGTGAAACTGGTGGAGCCGCGCTCCATCCAGCGTTCCGAGGGCAAGGCCCAGCGGGTGATCGACCGTCGCACTCTTTAACCACTGGAGGATCGTATGCGTGTCGAGCAGATTGCGGTTTTTCTCGAAAATAAATCGGGCCGTCTGGCGGAGATCACCCGAATTCTGGCGGAGAACGACATCAACATCCGGGCGTTGTCCGTGGCCGATACCGCCGATTTCGGCATCCTGCGCCTGATCGTCGACAAGGTCGACCGGGCCAAGGAGGTGCTGCGCGGCGGCGGCTTCACCGTCGGCAAGACCAATGTGGTGGCGGTCGAGGTGCCGGACCGGGCGGGCGGCCTGGCCAGCGTGCTCAAGGTGATCAACGGGGCCAGCCTGAACGTCGAGTATATGTACGCCTTTGTCAACAAGAGCGGCGCCGATGCGGTGCTGATTTTCCGCTTCGACGCGATGGACAAGGCCATCGAGGTCTTGCAGGAGAATGGCTTCACCCTGTTGACCGGGCAGCAGATCTGCGCCCTGTGAGCGGGTCTTGACCGTACAGGGCCGGCCGGCAGCGCCATTTCGTTTCGTATGAGCTTCGATCTCTTCTGGCAATATCTCTTTGCCGGCATCACCTACGGCTCGATCTACGCCATCGTCGCCATCGGCTTCAACATCATCTACAATGCCACCGGCATCATCAACTTCGCCCAGGGCGAGTTCGTGATGCTGGGCGGCATGATCGCGGTTTCCCTGCTGCCGCACCTGCCTCTGGGCTATGCCATCGCGGCGGCGGTGCTGATCACCATGGGCATCGGCGCGGTCATCGAGGTGCTGTTCATCCGCTGGCTGGCCAGCCCTTCGGTGCTGCGGATGATCATCATCACCATCGGCATCTCCATCCTGCTGCGGGAATCGGCCCTGCACATCTGGGGCGAGTCCATCCGCAGCCTGCCCTACTTCTACGGCAACGAGATCACCACCTTCCACCTGGGCAGCGTGCGCATCTCGCCGCAGGTGGTGTGGGTGATCGCCGCCTGCGCGGTGATGATGGCCGCCTTGAGCGTGTTCTTCAAGTCCACGCCCATCGGCCGGGAGATGCGGGCCTGCGCGGCCAACCACACCGCGGCCCGGCTCTGCGGCATCAATACCCGCAACATGGTGACCCTGTCCTTCATGCTCAGCGCCGGCATCGGCGCCCTGGCCGGCTGCGTGATGTCGCCGATCACCTCCACCCAGTACGATTCCGGCTCCTCACTGGCGATCAAAGGCTTCACCGTGGCCATCCTGGGCGGACTGGGCAACTCCCTGGCCGCGGTGGCGGCCGGTCTTCTGCTGGGGACCATCGAGGCCTTCTCGGTTTCAGTGGTGCCGCTTGCCTTCCAGGATGCGATCGCCATCGCCATCCTGCTGCTGATCCTCTTCGTCAAGCCGCACGGGATCTTCGGTTCGAGCGAGACGGCCCGGCTGAAGGACTTCTGATGCGCGCCCGGAAGACTCTCGCCCTGGCGGCCCTCTGCCTGGCGGCGGTCGTTCTGCACCTGCTCATCGCGGCGACCGGAACCCAGTTCTACTTAACCCAGCTCACCATGGCCGCCTACTACGGCCTGGTGGTGATCGGGCTCGGGACGCTGATGGGCTATGCCGGCCAGATTTCCTTGGGCCATGCCGGATTTTTCGCCATCGGCGGCTATCTGGCCGCGGCCCTGACCACCCGGAATCTCCAGCCGTTTCAGGACATGCCGGTGGTGCGGCTGCTGGACAGCCTCGGCCTGCTCGCCGCCGGCCAGGACATCTCCGGCGCGGCCCTGCTCACCGTGACGCCCTGGGCGGCCTGCGCGCTGGCGGTGACGGCGGCGGCCCTGGTGGCCCTGGTCATCGGGGTGCCGGTGCTCAAGCTCAAGGGGCACTATCTGGCCATGGCCACCCTGGGATTCGGCACCATCGTCTACCGGGTCTTCCTTGCCTCGCCCTATTTCGGCGAAGCGGACGGCATTGTCGAGGTGCCCGCCTTTCCCCTGCTGCCCGCCCTGGGCGGATTCGGCCCGGTGGTGGTCAGCGGCAACGCCGATCAGCGGGTGCTCAATTTCTACGTGGCCTGGGGCATCCTCGTTCTGGGCGCCGCCCTGCTGCTCAACCTGATCGGCTCGCGGGTCGGCCGGGCCCTGCGCTCGCTGCACAGTCCGGAGGCGGCCGAGGCCTCGGGGGTCGCCACCGCCCGCTGCAAGCTCCAGGTCTTTGTCTTAAGCGCGGTCTACGCGGCCGTCGCCGGGGTCATGCTCGCCCATTTCAACGGCGGCATCGGCCCGAGCGAGGCCTCGGTGATGAAATCGGTGCGCTATGTCGCCCTGGTCGCGGTCGGCGGCATGACCAATCTCTGGGGCACCCTGATCATGGGCGTCGGTCTGACCTTTCTCTCCCTGCGGGGCGTGTTCGGCGTCCACGACGACATGGTCTTCGGCGCGATTCTGATCGCGGTGATGCTGTTTGCCCCGGAAGGTCTTGTCTGTTCGGGTTCGCGCGTAAAGGAGCTGGTCCGCCGGCTGGTTCCGGGAGGACGGCCGTGAACGGGGGCAAGGGCCAGACCATGGACGGCGCGCGCCACCAAACGGATGCCCCACAACCCCTGCTGGCCCTGCGCGGCGTACACAAACGGTTCGGCGGCCTGCATGCGGTCAACGACATCAGTTTTTCGGTGATGCCGGGCAGCATCAAGGCGATCATCGGCCCCAACGGCGCCGGCAAGACCACCCTGTTCAACCTGATCGCCGGCAGCCTGCCGGTTTCGGCCGGGGTCATCGCCTTTCAGGGTCAGGAGATCCAGGGGAGGAAGACGCATCAGATCGCCAGGCTGGGGGTGGCGCGAACCTTCCAGAACATCAAGCTCTTTCACGGCATGACCGCCGTGGAATGCGTGATGGTCGGCCGCCACGTCCAGAGCCGGAGCGGATTTTTCGCCGGGCTGTTCAACCTGCCCTCGACCTGGACGGAGGAGCGGGCCATCCGGGCGCGGGCCATGGAACTGCTCGATTTTCTTCAGATCGCCGACCTGGCCCATGCCCCGGCCACCAGCCTCGCCTTCGGCCAGCAGCGGGCGGTGGAGATGGCCCGGGCCCTGGCCGCTGAACCGAAACTGCTCCTGCTCGACGAACCGGCGGCCGGGCTGAA
>WQUH01000309.1 GCA_009782165.1 Pseudomonadota bacterium
TCGACCTCCAGATCGGCGCGGGCGAGACCCACGCCCTGGTCGGAGAATCGGGCTCCGGCAAATCGGTCACCGCCCTGTCCATCCTCCGTTTGCTGGAGGAGACCAACGAGATCAAAACCAGCGGCGCCATCTTTTTCGAAGGCCAGAACCTGAACCTGCTGGACAAGCGGGCGATCCGGGCCATCCGCGGCAACCGGATCGCCATGATCTTCCAGGAGCCCATGACCGCGCTCAATCCGGTCTACACCATCGGCAGCCAACTGATGGAGCCGCTGATGCTCCACCAGCGCCTCAACCGGGAAGAGGCCCTCGACCGCGCCCTGAACCTGTTGCGGCGCACCGGCATCGACAACCCGCACGAGCGGATCGGCAGCTATCCCCACCAGTTGTCGGGCGGCCAGCGCCAACGGGTGATCATCGCCATGGCCCTGGCCTGCCAACCGCAACTGCTGATCGCCGACGAGCCGACCACAGCGCTCGATGTCACCATCCAGAACCAGATCCTCGACCTCATCAAGGACATCCAGCAGGAATACCGGATGGCGGTCCTGCTCATCACCCACGACCTGCCCATGGTGCGCAAGGTCGCCGATACGGTTTCGATCATGCATGGCGGCCGCATTGTCGAGCAGGGCACGGTGGCCGATCTGTTCGCCAGGCCCCGCGAGGCATACACCCGCCGTCTGCTGGCCGCCGTGCCCGACGGCGTGCAGCAGACCCGGCCGGGCGGCCATCGGCTGATCGAGATGACCGGCATCACCTGCGCCTTTCCCATGAAAATCGGATGGCGCGGCTGGCTGCGGCGGGAGCGGCCGGTGTTCAAGGCGGTCGATGGGGTCAGCCTGAGCCTGCGCGCCGGCACCACCTTGGGCGTGGTGGGCGAATCGGGTTCGGGCAAATCCACCCTGGCCCTCTGCCTGTTGGGGCTGGTTCGGTACGAGGGGCAGGTGTTCTACTATCCTGAAACCGGGGCCGCCCACTGTCTGTCGACCCTGCAGGGCAGCCGGTTTCGGCCGCTGCGCAAGGAGTTGCAGATCGTGTTTCAGGATCCGTTCTCCTCGCTGTCGCCGCGCATGACCGTCGAACAGATCATTGCCGAGGGGCTTGAAGTCCACGGCCTTGGCGGCTCAAAGGACGAGCGGCGGCTCCTGGTGGCGCAGGCCCTGCGCGACGTCGAACTCGACCCGGCCCTGGCCGGCCGCTTCCCCCACGAGTTTTCCGGTGGCCAGCGCCAGCGCATCGCCATTGCCAGGGCCATCATCCTCAGGCCCAAACTGCTCATCCTGGACGAACCCACCAGCGCCCTGGACATGACCATCCAGAAGCAGGTGCTCGAACTGCTGCACCAGTTGCAGAACCGCTACCAGTTGACCTACATCTTCATCACCCATGACCTGCGCACGGTGCGCACCCTGGCCGACCAACTGGCCGTGATGCAGCGGGGCCGGATCGTTGAAAGCGGCCCGGCCGCCGCCCTGTTCGCCAATCCGCAACAGGAATACACTAGGCGTCTGTTTGCCGCCGCCTTTCACCGAACATGAAATCTGGAGGGGCACACCATGATTTATCGCGCTGTTTTCCATATCGATCTGGACGAGGCCAAGCCGTTGACCATTGCCCTGGCCAATGTCGGCAACCTGCTGCGCGCCATCCCGGAGAAACATTACGATCTGATCGTCCTGTTCAACGGGCCGGCGGTCAGGCTGCTGCAAGCCGAACAGTGCGCGCCCTTTCGCGAGGAGATCTGGCAGTTGCAGCAGGCCAGGGTCGCCTTCAAGGTCTGCCGCAATGCCCTAAACCGCTTCAATGTCGATCCGGACAGCCTGATCGACGGCTGCGAGATTATCCCCGCCGGGATTGTGGCCCTGATTGAACTGCAACAGGACGGCTACGCCTATATCAAGCCCTGAGACTTTTGTGTATCACCGCTTGCGGCGGCGGCCATTTTCCCGTCGCCCAAGCGCCCCGGATCAGACCAAGGAGACCGACATGCCGCCACTGTTCACATCCGTTGCCGTCATTCTTGCCAGCGTGTGCTGCTCCCTTGCCGTGGCGCAGGCTCAGGAGGGCCGCGAAACCAGGAGTGATGGCGCATCGGCGAAGCCGGCCATCGTCCTGGCCGCCTTCGGCACAACCGTGCCCGAGGCCCTGCCGGGGATCTTGCATATCCGCGACCGCATCCAGCAGCGGTTTCCCCAAACCGAAGTGCGCATCGCCTTCACCTCGAACATGATCCGCAAAATCTGGCACAAACGGCAGAATGACGCGGCCTTCAAGCAGGCGAATCCGCAGGTGCCGCACCACATCTACACTGTGCAGGGACCGCTGGCCACCATCGCCAACCTGCAGGACGAAGGGTATGTCACCATTGTCGTGCAACCTGGGCATATCAGCCTGGGCGAAGAATATCTCGACCTGGTCTCCTATATCGACGGGCTGAACGCCATCCGCACCATCAAGGAAAAGAACCAGCCGTTTATCAAGCTGGCGATCAGTCGGCCCGCCCTGGGCGCCATGGGCGTCAAGCATCCGTATGCGGACGATCTCCGCACCGTGGCGAAGGCGTTGGCAGACGATGCGCGCAAAGCCAGGGAAGCCGGATGCGCCCTGCTCTATTTCGGCCACGGCAACGAATATTTCCCGTCCAGCGGCGCGTTGCTGCAACTGGTGCAGGTGATGCGGGAGATGTACCCGGAAACGCAAACCTATCTGACCAATGTGGAGGGATTTCCCGATCTCGAAGTGGTGATGCGGGAGATGAAAAGAGACAAGGTTGGCAAGGTGCTCCTCAAACCGTTCATGGTGGTGGCCGGCGACCATGCCATCAACGACATGGCGGGCGATGCGCCGGACAGCGTCCAGTCGCGTCTGGGCAAAAACGGCTTTCAGGT
>WQUH01000310.1 GCA_009782165.1 Pseudomonadota bacterium
CCATCCGGCACAACGGCACACGTTCATGACGCTGAAAGGAAAATTCATCTTCGCCGTCGTCGCCATCCTGCTGGTCTCCTACGGGGCGCTGATCGTCTACATCTCCGATCTGCAGAACCACCTGATCATCGGCCAGGCCGAACAGCAGGCCCGGATGCTCTACAAACAGATCCTGCTCACCCGGCAGTGGGTGTCCGACCATCAGGGCCTGTTTCTGATGCAATCGTCCACCGCCCAGCCCAACCCCTTTCTCCACGAACCGGTGATGCACTCCGAAACCGGTCTGGTGCTGGTGAAGCGCAATCCCGCCATGGTTACCCGTGAACTCTCCGAGTATGCGGTAAAAACCGGCATGGGCTGGTTCCGGGTCACCAGCCTGCGGCCGGTCAATCCCGCCAACGCCCCCGATGCCTTTGAACAGGACAGCCTGCTCAGTTTCGACCGGGGGGCAAGCGAGCGGCTGGCCCTTGACCGCAAGGACGGCACCCGGGTGCTCCGCTATGCCGCGCCGCTGGTCACCGAGACCTCCTGCCTGCCCTGCCACAGCGAGCACGGTTATCAGGTTGGCGACATCCGGGGCGCGCTCTCCATCACCATCCCCATCATCTGGGCCGACGCCATCATCCGCGACAACAACCGGACCTTGCTGCTGCTGGGCCTGCTCTCGGTGCTGGCTGCCGTGATCGTGATGTTTTTGCTGTTCAACCGGCTGGTCACCCGGCCGATCCGGCAACTCTCGTCGGCCATGGCCGCCTTTCCCGAACAGCAGGTCGAGTCGCTTGCCCTGCCCGCCGCGGGCGACGAAATCGGCAGCCTCAGCGCCAGCTTCAAAGACCTGTGCCAGCGGTTGGTCACCTCCCAGCAGGCCCTGGCCGCTGCCAGCGAAAAGGGATTCCGGGCCGAGAAGCTGGCGGCCCTCGGGCAACTGACCGCCGGCATTGCCCACGAGATCAACAACCCGCTCGCCGGCATGCTGAACTGTGTGCAAAGCATGCAAAAAGAGCCGGACAATGTCGATCTCCAGCAACGCTACCTGGCCTTGCTGCACAAGGGACTGAAACGGATCGAGCTGACCATGCGCCAGTTGCTCAACTATGGCCGGACCGCTCCCCTGCACCTGCACCAGGCCAATATCGACGCCATCATCCGCGATTGTCTGGAACTGCTGGGGCATCAGTTGCGCGCCATCGCGGTCCAGCTCGATTTGCGCTGCAACGATCCCTACTGCATTGACAGCGAAATCATCAAACAGATCGTGATGAACATCACCTTGAATGCCATCCAGGCCATGCCCAAGGGCGGTCGCCTCGGCATCGCCAGCCGGGTGGAGGACGGAACCATGACGCTGGTCATCGAGGATAACGGCCCAGGGATCGAACCAGGGGTCCAGGACCGGATCTTCGATCCTTTTTTCACCACCAAGAAGGTCGGCGAAGGCACGGGCCTGGGCCTGGCGGTGACCCTGGCGGCGGTGCAGCGCCTCAACGGCCGGATCGAGGTCCGCAGTCAGCCGGGCGCGGGCACCGCCTTCATCGTCACCCTGCCCATTGACCGATCCTGCCTGCCAGCGGCCGAGAATGCCCCAGACCAAAACGAAAAGCTCCCATGAAACAGATCCTGCTGGTCGAAGACGACGAAATCATGCGCATCACCGTGGGCGACCGCCTGAAGCGCGAAAAATGGCAGGTCGATGTCGCGGTCAACGGTCACGAGGCCATGGCCCGGCTGGACCAGAAACATTACCACCTGATCCTCTCCGACATCCGCATGCCGGGCATGGACGGCATGGAACTGCTGGAACGGGCCCGCAGGCACTCGCCGTTCATCGACATCTTCCTGATGACCGCATACGGTTCGGTGGAAGACGCCACCGCCTGTCTGCGCCAGGGCGCGGCCGACTACATGCTCAAGCCGTTCGAGATGGACGATCTGATCATCCGGATCCACCGCATTTTCGAGATGCAGACGGTGCGGGCGCGCTACGCCTCGCTGGAGGATCACTGCCGTCAGGAGCATCAGGATATCATCGGCAACAGCGCGGCGATCCGCACCATCTTCTCCCTGATCAACCAGATCGGCCCGACCGACTCCACCGTGTTCATCAGCGGCGAATCGGGAACCGGCAAGGAGTTGGCGGCCAATGCCCTGCACCAGGCCAGCCGCCGGGCCGACAAACCCTACATTCGCATCAACTGCGCCGCTGTCCCCGAGGGGCTGCTGGAATCGGAATTCTTCGGCCATGAAAAGGGGGCCTTCACCGGGGCCCATGCCAAAAAACTCGGCCGCTTTGAACTGGCCGACGGCGGCACCCTGCTGCTGGATGAAATCGGCGATTTGCCGCTGGGCTTGCAGGCAAAACTGCTGCGGGTGATCGAGGAGGGGGAATGCGAGCATCTGGGCGGCACGCGGACGATCCGCGTCGATGTGCGGCTGCTCTGCTCGACCGCCAAGGATCTGAAGCAGGAGGCCGAAGCGGGCCGGTTCCGCCGCGACCTGCTCTACCGGCTCAGCGTCATCCCCCTGCACATGCCTCCGTTGCGGGAGCGCGTCGAGGACATCCCGCTGCTGGTCAACCACTTCTTGCGGGAGTTCGGGCGCAAGCGCGGCATGGAACTGGCGCTGTCCGGCGATGCCATGCAGTGTCTGATGCAGTACGATTTTCCGGGCAATGTCCGGGAGTTGAAGAATATCATCGAGCGGGTTTCGGTGCTGTCGCCCGGTCCGGTGATCAACCGCGGCGATCTGCCCGCCGACCTGCACACGCCGCGAACCGCGGCCATTGGCGCGGCCGGCATGCCGCTCAGCGTGGTCATGGCCAGCGCCGAAAAGCAGTGCCTGATCAATGTCCTGACCCATTGCGGCGGCAACCGGACCAAGGCCGCCGGCG
>WQUH01000311.1 GCA_009782165.1 Pseudomonadota bacterium
CAGTAGGCCACAAGCTGCACCCGTTTCGCCGGCGGATGTGTGCCCAGCAGATCGGCCAGGGCCAGCAGGGCGGCCACGCCGCTGGCGTTGTCGTCCGCTCCGGGGGTATAGCGGGGCGGTTTGCGGCGCGGTTCGGCCTCGGAATCGTAATGGGCGCCCACGATGAGCGCGGGGCCGTCCTTGGGGCCGAATTCGGCGATGATGTTTTCGTATGCCAGCCCGTCAACGGGAAACCGCTGGACCCGCGTCCGTCCGCCGGCAGCGGCGAAATGCCGTTCGATATACCGGGCGGCCGCCTCAAGGTTGGCCGGATGATCGGGGCAACGGGGATGCAGGGTGTTCGCCAGCATCCGCACATGGGCCTCCAGAACGGCCGGATCCACGGACAGGGAAGGCGTTTGCGCCGCCGGGCGCGCAACCGGCTGGGCGATCGATGCCGTCAGCGCCGCAGCCGTCAGCGCCAGGGCGAGGCAGAGGAGGAGCGGATAGTGTTTCACCATGCGTTTTTCCGGCTGCATCCGCGTGCCCTACCGTACCCCGTCAACCGGGGTGTCCGCATCCGGCGGCAGCGGTGTTCAACTGCGGGGCGGTTCGTCATCCTGCTCGTCTTGCATCCCTGGCCGCTGTCTCCCGGCGCGGACCGACGGCGCCGCAAGCAGGGCCAGGGCCAGCAGGATCAGGCCGATGCCGCCCGCTTCGGCGTGGTTGGGCCGTTCGTCCAGCAGCCACCAGGCCCACAGCACGCTCAGCACCGGAATCATCAGGGTGGAGATCCCCGCCACTCCGGTCGGCAAGGTGCGCAGGATGAACAGCCACAGGGTCCAGCCCAGCGCCGTGGCCAGCACCCCGTTGTACCCCAGGGCCAGCAGCATGGGCCACGACCAGACGATCGGGGTGGAATGGGTGACGATGGCCAGCGCCGACAGCACCACCGTGCCGGCCACCATCTGCCAGGTCACCAGGTTCAGCAGATCCACGCCCTGATGGCGGAAGGCCCGCTTGGCCGCGATGGTCGACGCCGCCCACGACGCGCCCGACGCCGCCGCCAACAGCGAACTCGACAACGAACCGTGCCACTGCCACGGTTGCACCACCAGCAGCAGGCCCAGGGCCGCGATCGCCGCGGCGATGCCCTGGGACCACCGCGGTTTTTCGCCCAGAAACAGCACCGCCAGGAGAATCACCCAGAAGGGCATGGTGTAGACCAGCACCGCCGTTTTGCCGGCGCCGCCCGAGATCAGCGCCAGTTGCGACAGTCCGGTCATGCCGACGGTCTGAAACAGCGCGACCCACAGCACCGGCTGCCACGGCGGCGGTTTCAGCGGCCGGCCGGTCAAGGGCAGCAAGACCAGCAGCACCAACGAGCCAAACGCGCAGCGCAGGGCGGTGAAGTCGAGCGCGCCCACATAGCACAGCACCGATTTGGTCACGATCCAGTTGTAGCTCCAGAGCAGGGCCAGGACAAGCAGCGCCAGGACCGCGCCAAGGATGGGTTTGTTCTGCTGTCTCACATTTCCGGTTTGTTCTGATGTGCTGTGCGTCCGCTCCGGGCGGCCGGCCGGAAGCCGCTGTCTTTTGTGTTCAGCCGGTCACAGGCAACGACCCTGCCTGCCCGACGGCAGTGTCCCCGGTGAACCCCCAAACAAAAAAGGACTTAGGCCGCTGTGGCCTAAGTCCTTGGATTGTTGGTGGAGCTAACCGGGATCGAACCGGTGACCTCTTGAATGCCATTCAAGCGCTCTCCCAGCTGAGCTATAGCCCCGTGCGCATTTCACGGTGGCCTTACCATGCTTTGTCGGAGACTGTCAAGTTTTTCTCCTTGCTCAATTCTTTTTCGGGATACGCCATATCGATTGCCAACAGCCGATTCTGTTGGTATTGTGATAAGATTTTCCGTTGCGGTGGACCAGGGCATCGACAGGCGCGCTTCCCGTCCCGCGCCACCGCGCGCAGAGACCATTCAGACTTAACCAGGTGACATCGGATGTTTTTTCCGTTCAATTATCTTTTTGGCTGGCTGTCCAACGATCTGGCGATCGATCTTGGGACCGCGAACACAGTGCTGTACGTCAAAGGCAAGGGGATCGTGCTGCGAGAGCCTTCGGTGGTCGCGGTCCGCAAGGATGGCCGCGGCAACCGGGTGCTGGCCGTGGGCAGGGAGGCCAAGGAGATGCTGGGCCGCACCCCCGGCAACATCGTGGCCATCCGGCCCATGAAAGACGGGGTCATCGCCGATTTTGAGGTCACCGAGGCCATGCTCCGCTATTTCATCAACAAGGTGCATAACCGCCGCACCCTGGTCCGTCCCCGGATCATCATCTCCGTGCCCTCGGGGATCACGCAGGTGGAGAAACGGGCGGTCCGCGATACCGCTGAATCCGCCGGCGCCGGCGAAGTGTACCTGATCGAGGAACCGATGGCCGCCGCCATCGGCGCCGCTCTGCCGATCACCGAGCCGACCGCCAACATGATCGTCGACATCGGCGGCGGCACCACCGAAGTGGCGGTGATCTCGCTGGCCGGCATCGTGTACGCCAAGTCGGTTCGGGTGGCCGGCGACCGGATGGACGATTCCATCATCCAGTACATCAAGAGAAAGCACAACCTGGCCATCGGCGAACGCACGGCCGAAGAGATCAAGACCACCATCGGCAACGTCCTGCCCGAGGAACCCTACGAGACGATGGAGATCAAGGGCCGCGACCTGGTGGCGGGCGTCCCCAAAACCCTGACCATCACCTCCAAGGAGATCCAGGCGGCCATTGCCGAGCAGGTCGACGTGATTGTCGATGCCGTGCGGGTGGCCCTGGAGCAGACGCCGCCCGAACTGTCCGCCGACATCGTCGATCAGGGCATCGTCCTCACCGGCGG
>WQUH01000312.1 GCA_009782165.1 Pseudomonadota bacterium
GTCCGACATTGTGCCCCCTCCCTTGGCGGAGTCCGCGCCGTTTGTCAGCGTTTCCGGCCCGACAATTTTTCCCGCAGAAGAAAAATTCGACCGTACAATCGTTTTGTCTCTTGTTGCTCCGGCAGGTATTGGGTATGCTCAAGTAGAGCATTTTTGTTCTTGATATTATTAGGAATTTCTAGCAAAATCGACAAAGTCGGAGGTACAAGCTTTCTCTTGCGATAATACCGTAATTATTTCAGTATGTTGGTCGATTGGTGCCGGTCAGAGCCGTCAAGCCAGAAGTTTGATGAACACAGCAGCAAGGTGACATGATGCCCAGATCAAGTGAAAGGAACAGCAAACTCAGGATCCTGACATGTGCCGCGGAACTGTTCGCCGAGAAAGGTTTTACCGAGACCAGCGTCCGCGATCTGGCGGCGGCCGTCGGCATGAAGGGCGCCTCGATCTACAACCATTTCCCGTCTAAAAACGCCATCCTGACGCACATGCTGGAGGATTATTCCACGCACAACACCAGTAATTTCGAGGTGAAAAATATCGTGGCCATCTTGCGGGAAAATCCGACGACCGAGGGGGTTATGGCCTGTTTTCAGCTTACTTTTCCTCCGGACCGCAAGGAATATTACCTGAAAATTCTGTGTGTGCTTCTGCAGGAACAGCTCCGCAATCCCATTGTCCGCAAGTACATGTCCGAACAGTTTATCCTGCGCACGGAACGCAATACCAAGGCAATCATCGATACGCTGAAAGGGCTTGGCGTCATCCGCCAGGACACGGACCCCGATTATTGGGCGAAAATCACATCCAGTCTGTTGTATTCCTTTTCCCTCCGCTTCATGCTGGGCATAGGCGACAATGCGCCTGCATTTCACGGGATGAGCATGGAGGGCATGCTGAAGTCCACCTTTGATCTGATGTTCGAGCATTGCGGCGCGGCAACGGTTGAGGCGTAGGTCGGCGGGAGAGCCGGTGGCCGGGCTGGAGGACAGGGAACAGGCAAGCGGCCTGGAGATGCTGTCCTTCGGCGGGGCGCAGTTTGCCTCGAGCATCTACATGGCCTTTTCGTCCTACTACCTGATGATGTTCTGCCTCGAAGTGGCGCTGATCCCGGCGGCGGCCACGGCGGTTCTGCTGTTCTGTTTGCAGGTGTTCGCCGCCTTCGACGACCAGGCGATCAGTCTGTTCATCAACCGCTGGCGCTTCAAGGACGGCAAATACCGCCCGTACTTCAAGTGGTGCGCCTTGCCGTTCGCCATCAGCCTGGCTGCGCTGGGCCTGGCGCCGGACATCGGGGTTGTCGGCCGGGTGGCGTATGTCGCCCTGGCGCTGCTGCTCTGCGAGGTGAGCTGGTCGGCGCTGCGGGTGGCCTCCATGGCCATGCTGCCCTACCTCGCGCGCGGCGATGTCCGCCGGGCACAATTTATCTCCTGTGCCAACGCCAGTTCCATTTTCGCCTATATCGTCGTCGGTGCCTGCATGTTGCCGCTGGCCGATTTTTTGGGCAACGGCAACATGGGCAAGGGCTTTGCCCTGACCCTGGCGCTGTTTGCGGCCATTGCCGCGCCCCTGCATTTCAACGCCTACTTCCGACTGTCGGAACGCCATTACGGCGAAACCCGACACCAGCCCACCATCAGGGACATGCTGTCGGCCATCGGCCGCAACCGGCGGATCGTGCTGTTCATGCTGGGGTATGGTCTGTACTCCATGGCCGATGCGTTCAAAAGCCTGACCACCTATTACTATGCGGCCTGGGTGATGGCGCGGCCGGATCTGCTGCCCGCGATCATCCTGGCGGGGCTGATCTCGCCGCTGGCCGTCCAGCCCCTTATCCCGAGGCTGCTTGCCTATGCCGGCAAAGAGGCGCTGATCAATTTTGGCCTGTTTGCGGCCACCTGCGCCAGCCTGCTGATGCTGGCCGCCGGGGCGCGGCCGTATGCCCTGATCGCCTGCGTCGCGCTGTACGGGGTGTGTACCGCCATCGTCGCCAACCTGGTTTTCACGGTGGTGGCCTCCTTTGCCGACGAGATGCGGCAGCAGCACGGCATGAATATCAGCGAGATCCTGACGGCAACCCTGGGCCTGGCCGCAAGTCTCGGCGTTGCCCTTGCCAGCGGCGCGGCGCCGGTCGTCCTGGCGGCGTCCGGATACTCGCCCCAGGCGGCCCATCAGCCGTCTGCCGCCCTGACCGGCATCACGGCGCTGTATGTCGGGTGCACCGCCGCGGGCATGGCCCTGGCGGGCCTTGCCGTGCTGGCGTTCCGCAAAAGAAGCGAACACCTCCGCGCCTAGACCGGCCGAGGGTTTGCTTTCCACCAGGAGTCAGGGAGACTCAGGAGCTACCTGATTCTTTCTCATCCGTTGGGGCCGGCGGCTCCGGCGGCATTGTTTGTGTTTTGTCCGTCTTTTTCCCCAGTTCCGGATTCGCCAGACGAAAAATACCGGCTGAAATCAGGGCCACCAGGCCGACCGTCAGGAAGGTGGCGTGGAAAACCCGCAACACCGTTTCCTGTTGCGCTGGTGCTCCGGCCCCGGCAAACCAGGACGTGAAACCGCCCAGCAGGGTCGCGGCGATGGTGACGCCCATGCTCATGGAAATCTGCTGGGTGACGGCCAGGAGGCTGTTGCCGCTGGCGGTGTCCCGCTGCGGCAGTTCGATCAGGGTGAAGGAGTTCATCGCCATGAACTGCGTCGAGTTGACCGTGCCGACGCAGGCGAGCAGCAGGAGTTGGATGACGGTAGGGGTTTCCGGGGTAATCAGGGAAAACGAGGCGATGACGCAGCCCAAAAGAATGGTGTTGCCGGTGAGCAGGGTG
Source organism: Pseudomonadota bacterium (assembly GCA_009782165.1). GTDB lineage: Bacteria > Desulfobacterota > Desulfobulbia > Desulfobulbales > Desulfobulbaceae > Desulfobulbus. Next base: position 2,820 of record WQUH01000312.1, read on the forward strand.
CGGAAACCCAGTTTTTCGACCAGGTTGGTGATCAGTTTTC
>WQUH01000313.1 GCA_009782165.1 Pseudomonadota bacterium
GTTTGGTTTCAGGGATCGAGCGCGGCCAGTGAGCGCAGGGCCTGACCGATGATGTTGTCCGCAACGATGCCGGCCCGGCTGCGCTCGCTCGCCCAGGCGATGCATGCCGGCTCCCTGGCCGCATCGGTGCAGAGGAAGGCCGGGTCCACTGTCTTGCCGGCGCGGGCCAGGTCGAGCCGGTCGGCATCGAAACAGGTCCGCACGGTCGGGTCGTCGTGGGTGTAGGCAGCGGTGTGCAGGCGGCAGGCGGTGAGCAGCAGGCGCAAGGGTTCATCATCCAAAAGCAGCAGGCCGTCGCGGTGGTATTGCTCGGCAAGCGCCGCGCCGCGGGGGCCATGGTCGGGGTCGGCCTGGTCGGTGAGCCTCCGGCTGTCGTGGAACAGGGCGAACAGCTCGACCACCTGCCGGTTGGCCCCGGTCTCGGCGGCCAGACGCAGGCCGTTGTCGTACACCCTGGCCCAATGGGAAAGTCCGTGCAGTCCACGGGGGTTGATCGCCATCTGGCCGATGATCGCTGTCAGGAGTTCTCTGGTCATGGTTCTCGTCTCGGTGGTTGGTTTCGGGCACATGCGGATCCGGACGACACAGGCGATGTTCCCTTATCCGCCAAGCGCCAGCCGCTCTCCCAGTTGGACCGCCCGCCGGCAATCCTCGGGAAAGACCGCATCCCGCCGCGCCGCCTTCCTGGCCGGATCCATGTATTCCATGACCACCTTGTCATAGTCGGGAAACTGGTAGGTGTCGAAACAGCACAGGGTTTCGCTCTCGATGCCAAAGGTTCGGGTCAGCGAGGATGCGGTGGATTGAAACATCGCCGGGTAGCCCAGGCGCGCGCACAGTTCCTCCGTGACATTCATGGTGTAGATGACGGCGGTTTTGATGGCGCGCGGGAAGAGCGAGCGCGGCGGCTGGCTGTAGACGTGCGGCGCGAACAGCAGCCGCTCCAGGAAGGAACGCATCTCGCCGGTCATCTGCCCGAAATAGATCGGCGACCCCAGGATGAGCGCGCAAGCCTTGGTCTCGATCTGTTCCAGCACCGGCCGCAACTCGTCCTGCATGGCGCAGCGGCCGCTGCTCGGCCCGCCGATCAGCTTGCAGGCAAAGCAACTGGTGCAGCCCTTGTAGGCGAGATCGTAGAGGTGGACCAGATGGGTGGACGCGCCCCGCGCGGCGGCTCCTTCGAGGGCCCTGGTCAGCAGGGTGGCGGTGTTCCAGTTCTTTCTCGGGCTGCCGTTGATGGCTATCACATGCATGGCGTTCTCCTTGGGTTGGCGGGCCGCGCCCGCCCGATTGGACGGTGAAGCCGGCGCTGGTCGGGACATGCCTCCTGGTTAATATCGCACCGTGACCATCACCATGGTGGCGGTCCAGTTGGCGTCGCCGCCGAGCAGGGCGGTGGCGCCGCTGCCGGGGATGGCCAGGGCGCCCAGCAGGCTGACGGTCAGATGACGGTTGACGGTCCAGTCGGCGATCAGGTTCCACTCGTCGGCATAGCGACTGTCCCGGACCCCGGAAAAGGCCGGGTCGTGGAGGTTGAAACGGTAGTAGAACAGGTTGAGCGTCAGCGGCTCGGTCGGCTGCACCTTGAGGCGCAGCATGTGCGAGTCGAGGTTGGTGTTGATCCGGTCGTACTCGCCGACGATCTCGCCCTGAAACCAGGAGCCCCAGTCGGTGAAGTGGTAGAACAGGGGGTCGTAGTGCTGGTCAAAACTGGCGTAGCGGTAGGTCAGTTCGGGCTGCCAGGGCAGGTCGCTCCACTGGTAACTGATGGCCGCATACCAGCCGAAGCCCGCGGCCATGCCTCTGTCGCGCCCTTCGAGGACAAACTCGCCGGCCAGGGTGAGCGGTTGCAGGGCCTTGGGGCCCTTGCCCAGGGCAAAAGGTTTGATGCTGCCGCGCAGGTCGAACACCCGCATGCCGTCGCGGTCGGGCAGGTCGGAGGCGATGGCCGCGAGACTGCCGCCGAGGGTGGCGGTATCGGCAACGGCGTACTCCACGGTGCAGCCGCCTGCCCAGGTGCTGTCGGGGCCGATGGCGTTGTCCTTGAAATAGAACAGATCGCCGGACCAGGCGCCGCTTTTTATGCGGGCGATGGCGGCATAGCTGGCGCTCTTGCGGCCGCCGAGGTAGTAGGCGGCCCGCTGGAACCCGGCGACGCCCTCGCTGGCAAAAAGAAAGCCGGTGCCGGTCGCGTAGATCTGGCGGCCAAAGGAAAGGTCGAGGAAATCCTGGCCCAGCTTGCCGAACAGCGTGCCCGAACGCCAGCCGGCATAGACATTGTCGATCCCCAGCCAACTGACGTCGCCCATTCTGCTGTTGGTGCCACCGGCGTCGATGCCGCCGAAGGTGTTGGCCAGGGTCGCGTCGATCCTGGCGTACAGGGTCTGGGTGTTGGGCAGCACATAGCTGCCTTCCAGTCCGGGGTGGATGAGCGATTCCCACCAGGAGCCGACCGTGTGCCCCTTGAGGACGCCCCGGTCGTTGCCGTACCAGGCGTTGCCCTGGCTGAAAAAGGCGAGGTCGAGCCCGAAGGTGGCCTGAAGGAAGCTGCCGTCGGCATGGTGATAGAAGCGCAGCGGATTGGCGCCATCATCGGTCTCTTCGGCGGCCGGCAACGCGGCATGCGGAGCGAGGAGGGCAGACACGAAGAGGACGATCGGGCAGATCAGACGCATGGACATCACAAATTGGCGGGGCAAAGGGTTGCGGGTCAGGACCGGGCGTGCCTTCCGCATCCGGTCGGCAGCGTCCTCAACCGATTTTTACGTGACGAGGCCGTGTCCGTCAAGGTTTTGCCGTTTCTTTTTGCGGCAATGTTTGGGCAAGAGAGGCAGGACAGCGATAGGTTGACAGCTCC